>JANXYN010000074.1 GCA_025356035.1 Geobacteraceae bacterium | reverse complement strand
TGAACTCGCCCGCTTCTTCGGGAGGCAGGTCCACCAGAAGGACGCCATCAACTCCTGCCGCTGCCGCATCTGCAGCGAATTTCTCGGGGCCGTAGCAGAATACCGGGTTGTAATACCCCATGAGAATGATCGGGATGGCGGAATGCTGCCGGACTGACGTTACCAGAGCCAAAATCTTCGGCAAGGTTGTCCCCGCGGCCAGTGCCCGTTCAGATGATTTCTGGATGGTCGGCCCATCGGCCATCGGGTCGGAAAATGGAACCCCCAGCTCAACAAAATCCGCCCCCGATTTTTCCAGGGCCAGGATCAGTTCACCGGTCGTAGCCAGATCCGGATCACCCGCCGTGATAAAGGTAACCAGCCCCTTTTCGCCGCGCTGCTGCAGCTCCTTGAATCGCTGGGAAATCCTCCCCATTATCGCTCCCCCGTTTCACCCGACTTTGACGCTGCAACAATCCCCACTGCGACAAAGCTGCTGGGTCGTACCGAAATGAATATAAAAAGCGCAAAAATAAAAAGAAAAAAACATCGAGAGGCCATAGTAGCCCTGCTCGCCGGGAGAAAGCGCACGGCAAAGCGACCAGCAGGGCGCGCAGACCACAGAGGGAAAACAAAAATGGCGGTCTCCCCTGCTGGAACCCGCCTAAAATATCACATTCTGTCGATTTGGTTAAGCAATAATTAGCCTGCCGGTGCAATTCGCCACCGGCCGCCTTTCTACAGCCAAGACTGCTGAAGTCTTTTCGCCTCGAACTCGGTAAGGATCTCCCTGCGGATCTGCCGCCGCTTCACTTCATAGGCCTCGGCCTCAGGACCCATGCCGCAATAGAGTTTTTTGGCCAGCACCAGATTGCCCCGAGCCATTGCCAGTTTGCTGTTCAGTTCCCGGACCGCCGCCTCCGCACACTTTTCATCGTTTTCCATCTCCTCTGGCGAATAGCCGTGGCTCATGGCTCGGCTCGGCATCAGCTGCCAGACTCCGAGCGCGCCCTTGACCGATACCGCCTTGGCGGAAAGACCGTACTCGCCGGTTTCGGTGAGTGCGATCTCTGCCAGATCGAGGGGCATGAAGCGGGTGCCCAGCGTCTTCAGGTAGCAGAGAGCGGCCAACCAACGAGCCCGCCGGAGGTCAGTACGCCGGGCGAATGCAGCGGCAATGGCCGGTACCTGCCGCTGCCGTTCCTCCAGATTAATTCCTTTTTCCATGACCTTGCGAATCTCCTGGTCAAGCTCCGATTCTGCGGTGGTAATCGCGCTCTGGGCCTGGTACAGATGCGACTGATCGCAGGACACGCCGAGCAGAACCATGGCAATCATACTGATAATTAGTCTTTTCATGGCAGTTAGTGGTCGGTATGGCCGACTTGGCCAGCGGCCCCTTGTGGGGTGCAGGACAGTCGGTCACCAGTCCGGCCGAAACCTCCTTTCGCCTGGTGGAGAAGCCGCAGCCATTACTTCCTTGCACTGGGCTTCCCCATGGCAACAATTAATGAACTCAACCACAACGGGCAATGTCAATATTAACAAAAATATATTAAATGTCAAAAGGACCCCAAAATGAGGCCCTTTTGTTTTATTTTCATTGATGTGTACCTTAAACAATCAAACAATGGTTGTCAAGGAATATCTCTCATTAGGAATGATTACGGCAGGTTGCCCCAGTGGCAGGAGAAGAAAGCTAATATTGCTGTAACGGCCGCCGGGCGAGGCTGGACAGGGGCGACCGGGGTCGTGTACCGAGGCAGAGGCTGGGCATATCCCATCCAGCAGGGAGATCAGGAGAGCTTCACCCCCATGGCGTCAGCCACCGTATGGATATCCTTATCACCACGGCCAGAAAGGCAGACGACAATGGTCTGGTCCTTCGACAGGGTCGGGGCCAGCTTCAGCAAATGGGCAATGGCATGGGACGACTCCAGGGCCGGCAGAATCCCCTCCTCGCGGGTCAACAGTTGAAACCCCTCCAGCGCTTCCGCATCGGTAATGGAGACGTATTCGGCACGGCCACTCTCCTTCAGCCAGGCGTGTTCTGGCCCAACCCCTGGATAGTCGAGCCCGGCCGAGATGGAATGGGCATGGGCTATCTGGCCATCCCGATCCTGGAGGAGATAGGTCTTGTTGCCATGGAGCACCCCGACACTCCCGGCACAGAGGGGAGCCGCATGCTTGCCGGAGGGGATCCCGTAGCCGGAAGCCTCCACCCCGATCAGCCGCACCTCCTTATGATCGAGAAACGGATAGAAGAGCCCCAGGGCATTGCTGCCACCGCCGACTGCCGCTACCAAACAATCAGGGAGCCGTCCTTCTACTTTTTGATGCTGGACCTTGGCCTCGCGGCCGATCACTGACTGAAAATCCCTGACCATCATCGGATAAGGGTGCGGGCCGGCCACGGTGCCGATCACATAAAAGGTGTTAGCCACGAAGGTGACCCAGTTGCGCATCGCCTCATTCATGGCATCCTTGAGGGTGGCAGTGCCGGCGGTCACAGCGGTCACCTTGGCCCCCAACAGCTTCATCCGGAAAACATTCAGCGACTGCCGGTGAATATCCTCCTCCCCCATGAAGACTTCACACTCCATGCCGAACAGGGCCGCGATGGTAGCGGTGGCAACCCCGTGCTGTCCGGCTCCGGTCTCGGCTATGACGCGCCGTTTCCCCATCCGCTTGGCCAATAGCCCCTGGCCGATGGTGTTGTTCACCTTGTGCGCGCCGGTATGGTTCAAGTCCTCTCGCTTCAGGTAGATCCTGGCTCCGCCAATCTTCTTCGTCAGCTTCTCGGCAAAGTAGAGGGGGTTGGGGCGCCCCACGTACTGGCGCAGGTAATAGGTAAACTCCTCCTTGAACTCCCGGTCATGCTTGTAATGAGCATAGGCCTGCTCCAGCTCAAGAAGGGCAGGCATCAAGGTTTCAGGAACGTATCTGCCACCGAACTGGCCGAAATGGCCCTGTTTATCGGGTAATCTCATCAAAACTCCTTTCTCAAAGACAGGCCGAAGGCTGAAGAAAAAGCTACAACTCCCGCGCCTTTAGCCTTTAGCCTTTAGCCTAAACTTTGTTTCGCCCGACGGATGAATTCCCGGACCTTCTCCGGATCTTTAACGCCGGGCGTTCTCTCCACGCCGCTCGACACATCCACACCAAAGGGAAGCACCTTCTCCACTGCCTCCTGAACATTGTCCGGGGTCAGTCCACCGGCCAGGATGATGGGCGTGCCGAACTCCTTGGCAATCATTGCCGTCTCCCAGTTAAAGGAGAGGCCGGTCCCTCCGTACTCCTGGGGAGAATAGGCGTCAAGCAGACAGGCGGCGACCCGATAATGAACCATCGGCTCCAGGCTGGTGATATCCCTGATCCGGAACCCCTTGATCACGCGTCGATGCATTTTTGCGCAAAACCCAGGGGTTTCATCGCCATGGAGCTGGACCAGGTCGAGCCGACACTGCTCAGCGATACGGTTGATCGTGTCAGCCTCCAGGTTGACAAACACCCCCACCGTCTGGACAAATGGGGGCAACGCCGCGATAATGGCGGCAGCCTTATCTGGGGCTATATAACGGGGGGACTTGTCGTGGAAAACGAAGCCGAGCGCATCCGCCCCCGCCTCTATTGACAGCAGGGCGTCACCAATATTGGTTATACCGCAGATCTTGACGCGAACCATGGAACCTCACACTTTCAGAGAGAAACCTTCGGCAGCCGGGCCAGAGATTCCCGGATCTTCTCCTCCGGATACTCGTAATCTTCGAGATTCCCGGAGAGATAGGCGTCATAGGCCCCCATATCGAGCTGACCATGACCGGAGAGACCAAACAGGATGGTTTTCTCCCGCCCCTCTTCCTTGGCGAGCATCGCCTCGTCGATGGCGGCCCTTACTGCGTGGGAAGATTCCGGCGCCGGCACGATTCCCTCGCTGCGGGCGAACAACAGCGCTCCCTCGAAACAGGCGTTCTGCTTGTAGCTCTTCGCCTCGATCTCCCCGGCATGATAGAGCTGGGAAACCAGCGGCGACTCGCCGTGATAACGAAGCCCGCCGGCATGAATCCCAGGCGGCATGAAGTCGTGGCCGAGGGTGTACATCATGGAGATGGGGGCCATCTTGGCCGTATCGCCATAGTCAAAGGCGTAGACACCTTTAGTGAGAGTCGGACAGGAAGCGGGCTCCACCGCCAGGCAGCGGACCTTTTTCCCCGCGGCCCGGTCGGCGATGAACGGAAAGCTGAGGCCGGCGAAGTTGGAGCCGCCGCCGCAACAGGCGATTACCACGTCCGGGTAGTCACCGGTCAGTTTCATCTGTTCCTTTGCCTCCTGGCCAATGATGGTTTGATGCAAACAAACGTGGTTCAGCACACTCCCCAGGGCGTAATTGGTGTCGGCATGGCTCGCCGCATCTTCCACTGCCTCGGAAATGGCGATGCCAAGACTCCCCATATTGTCCGGGTCGTGGGCGAGGATGGCACGGCCGGCATTGGTGAACTCCGACGGGGACGGGATCACGGTCGCC
>JANXYN010000223.1 GCA_025356035.1 Geobacteraceae bacterium | reverse complement strand
CCGCGGCGAACGCGTCGACCTGAGCGGCCCGGCCCTTGTGGACTGGCTGGCCGGCCAGGGAGTGGAGACGGTCCGAGCCGAGCTGATCCCCGATGAACTGGAATTGATTGCCACGACTCTGGCCGCCTGGGCAGACCAGGGGAGCTACGACCTGATTCTCACCACCGGTGGCACCGGTGTTTCGCCACGGGATGTGACTCCCGACGCCACTTTGCGGGTTGTGGAGCGGCAGATCCCTGGGTTTGGCGAGGCGATGCGGCTGCGGAGCCTGGAGAAAACGCCGATGGCGATTCTCTCCAGGGCGGTGGCCGGGGTCCGCAATGGGACATTGATCATCAACCTCCCCGGGAGTCCGCGTGGCGCGGTGGAGAACCTGGCAGCAGTCTGGCCGGCGGTTCCCCATGCGCTGGCCAAAATCCAGGGTGACCAGAGTGACTGCGCCGTGCCGGGAGGGGAGCGTTGATGGTAGGGAAGGCCATTTCGTTCGTGGCAAAGTCGGGTACCGGCAAGACCACCCTGCTGGAAAAGGTAATCGCCGAGCTGAAGGGGCGTGGCCACAAGGTTGGGGTGATCAAGCATGATGCCCACCACTTTGATATAGATTACCCGGGGAAGGACAGCTTTCGCCTGACTGCCGCCGGGGCGGATGCCATGCTGATCTCGTCCCCGGCAAAGCTTGCGCTGGTGAGGCAGCAGAACGCTTCACCGCCGGTGGAAGAGCTGCTGACCACCTATTTTGCCGAGATGGATATTATTCTGACCGAAGGGTTCAAGCGAAGCGGCCTGCCGAAGATCGAGGTCCACCGGCGGGAGCGGAGCGCCACGCTCCTTTGCCGTGGCGACGAATATGACCCCACCCTGATTGCCGTAGCCAGCGATGAACAGCTAGATCTGGATGTGCCGCTTTTCGATCTCAACGACGCCACGGCAATTGCCCGATTCATCGAGGAGCAGTGCGGCCTGCAGCCGGCTGCAAGCAACCGCCGAGAAATATTGCGGTAAAATTAAACCTGCTTAACAAAGCCGCTGGTTGTGGTAGACTTTTATCGGGACTATTGACCGAAGGAGGATGCCATGAAAAGAGAGAGTGGGTTAGCCGTGATCCTTGCCCTGGTGGCACTCATTACCGTGGCTGCGTATAACGGTGGCGAAGCCGGGACCTTCGGCAGCGTTTTCAGGGTGGTGTTTGCCGGGTATTGTGCCCTGATCGTGGCCAGTCAGCTGCTTGAGCTGATGCGCATGCGGCGGTTTGGCAAGAACGGCGAGAGTGTGGCGGAGCCTGCTGAAAATATCGAAGAAGCGTAGGGAGTGGTAGCCTGCGCTGGATGCTCAAAAAAACCCACCGGTAAAGTCCGGTGGGTTTTTTCGTGTGCGCCGATGCCGCTGGCAGATTCACTGCTTGAAAATCTCGGCAAAAAATAGCTTCATTGCCTGCCAGGAACGCCGGTCCGCCCGCTCGTTGTAGGCAGCGCCCTTGGTGGGGTCGTTGCCGGAATCGGGGTTGGTGAAGCTGTGCACCGCGCCGCCATAGATAACCATCTGCCAGTCGACCCCACCCTTGCGCATTTCGTTTTGGAAGGCGAGCACCTGCTCGGCAGGGACATAGGGGTCGTCAGCGCCGTGCAGCGCCAGCACCTTTGCCTTGATGTTCCTGGCATCGTCGGGAGTGGGGGTGTCGAGGCCGCCGTGGAAGCTGACAACGCCGGCAAGATCGGCACCGCTACGCGCTAGTTCCAGGACGGTGGTGCCGCCGAAACAGTAACCGATGGCGGCCAGCCGTTTTTTATCGGCGAGCCGATGGTTTTTGAGCAGCGCTAAACCGGCCTGAGCACGTGCCCGTAATAACTTGCGGTCGCTCTTGTAGATGCCGGCGACCTTGCCCGCCTCCGCCGGCGTGGCCGGTCGGATTCCCTTGCCATAGATGTCAGCGCCGAAAGCAAGGTAGCCGAGCTTTGCCAGCTCATCGACGCGCCGTTTCACATAGGGGCCAAGCCCGGTCCACTCGTGCACTACCAGAATCGCAGGACGCGGTCCCTTCACAGCGTCATCATAGGCCAGGTACCCCTCCAGCAGCGCATCGCCCTGCTTGTACTCGATCACTTCGGTGTGCATCTTGGCGTGCAGCGTACTCCCCCAAAGACAAAGCAGCAGCACGAGCATAACCTGTTTCATTGTAAACCTCCTTGCTTGGATAAAGTGCAGGTGAAGATGGCGGCAGGTCGGCCGAACAGGATTGCGGACCATACTTACTAGTTTACCCGGCAAAGCATTTAACACAAGTTGCCGCGGAAGATGCGCCGGTTGCGCTTTAAATGCTCGCAGCACGCAGCACGAACATGATTAGAACGTTTGACCTCCCCTCCCGTTTCCTGTAAATTGGGGCACGGAAACCAAAAGGATGGATTGAAATTTCATACTTCATAATTCATCCTTCATAATTGCAGTTTTGATGAGCTTGGAGGTTTTATGGATGCAGGCGATATCAAGAAAATTGAAGAGATTTTCAAGCATCATATTGGCGTGATGGGAGACGATTTTCAGCACAAGCTGGATATCGTAGTTGAAGGGCATCAGATGCTGAGCGACAAGATAGATCGTGTCGAAGCAACTCTGGGGGCGAGGCTGGACCGTGTCGAAGCCACTCTGGGAGCAAGACTGGATCGCGTCGAAAGCAAGGTCGACGCAGTCGCCGCCGATCTTGCCGCGCACCGGGTGGATACCGAAGCACACGGAACGGTTTACAGGGTAAAGGAAAACAGAGATTAAGTTAAAAGGATGACGGATGAGGGTTGAGGGTTGAATTTCATAATTCATAATTCATCCTTCATAATTGCAGTTTTGAGGTCGTGATGGTGGATTTTTCACAGGATGCTGAAAGCCGCTGCAGGCTAATTTAAAGGCTGGGCGGTTTTTTTGTTTTTCATGGCCGAATCGCACATCAAATTTGATGTTGAGGGGTTATGGATTTTAGTGTAGAATTTTATGAGACAGAGAACGGCGCGTCTCCTGTCCGCCAATTCCTCGACAAGCTGAAAGCCAGCGATCCGGATGATTTTGCAGCGGTACTTGCCGGACTGGCAAAACTGCGTAACCGGCAGTATCACCGGGAACCTTTATCCAAGGCGATTGGCGACGGTCTATTCGAACTGCGCCATGTGGGGAAGCTTAATACCCGTGTGTTCTGGTTTTTCGTCAAGAATCGCCGCATCGTCGCGGTGCACGGTATTCGTAACAAGGGGCTGGCTATTCCGGCCCGTGATCTTGCAATCGCGCGGGAACGGATGCACGACTGGCAGAAGAGAGAGCAAAAATGAAAAAGACCAACTTCGACCATTATCTTGAAGAACAGCTGCATGACCGGGCATTTGCTGTCCGCTTTGAGCATTCTGGTGAGGCCTGGGATGTGGCGCTGCAAATTGCCGCACTGCGCCAACAGGCCGGACTCTCCCAGAAAGAGCTGGCAAAACTACTTAAGACCTCCCAACAACAGATCAGTCGCCTGGAGTCTGCCAGCTATGAAGGCCATTCGCTCAGCATGCTGCGGCGCGTTGCCGAGGCTTTGCACGCACGGGTGCGCGTCATTTTCGAACCGGTTGGAAACCAGACAGAGATGCACGTTGCCGAACGCCCCGCAGAGTACGGCACAAAACGTAGGGCTAAAAAGTGCGTATGAAAAAGTCCAGGAAGTAATTTCATAATTGAAACTCGAATACGTGCTATTCACCACGAAGGCACGAAGGACACGAAGAAATCCTAGCCATCACTGGTTGCAAAAATCACTTGCTATCAAAGTAGGTTGGCGGTAAATTGATCTCATATGTAGATCATATGATCTTAAATTAAGATCGTAAAGGAGCCTGCCGTGCTCGAACCTCTTCTGGCATCCACCAACTGTGAGCGGGTGTTGATTTTTCTTGCGGCCCGCGATGAGGGTTATCTGCGGGAAATAGCGGATTTTTTCCAGACTTCACCGGCGCCTCTCCTTAAACAGCTCGAAAAGCTCGAAGCCGGTGGGGTACTTTTCAGCCGTCTCGCCGGACGCACCCGTCTCTATGAATTCAATCCCAGGTATCCGTTTCTGAAGGAGCTCAAGGCGCTGCTGGACAAGGCCCTGTCCTTTTACCCAGAGGCTCTCCGTACCGAGCTACTTGCCAGTAGGCGTCGGCCGAGACGGAAAGGAAAACCGCTCTGATATCCTTGAAAGAAATGGCCATTGGTGAAATCGCCGCCTACGTTGCCGAGCATCTCCGACAAAACGGCATCGACGTAGTCTTGACCGGCGGCAGTTGTGTCACGATCTATACCGATAATCGCTACCAGTCCTACGATCTGGACTTCATCGAGGAAGGAAGAGCGGGGAGGAAGAAGATCGCTGAGATCCTGAAGAAGATTGGCTTTAAGGAGAGGGATCGGTACTTTATCCATCCCGACACACATTTTTTCGTCGAGTTTCCTGCCGGGCCGCTGGCAATCGGCGATGAGCCGGTACGTGATGTTGCCCACCTGGAGTATGCAACCGGCACGTTACGCCTACTTTCCTGTACCGATTGCGTCAAGGACCGGCTTGCTCATTACTATCACTGGAAAGACCGGCAGTGCCTCGATCAAGCGGTGATGGTCGCATCGGTCGCTGAAGTCGATCTGGAGGAAATCGAAAGATGGTCTCGGCATGAAGGGATGGAGAAGGAGTTCGAGCGGGTCAGGGCGTTGCTGAAGGCAAATTAGACTTGCGTTTGTAACTGTTTTCATCCTTCATAATTCAACCTTCATAATTGCATTAGATAAATTGACCTCCCCTCCCGTTTCCTGTAAATTGGGGCGCGGAAACCAAAGGATGGATTGAAATTTCATAATTCATAATTCATCCTTCATAATTGCAGTTTTGAGGTCGTGATGGGTGGATTTTTCACAGGATGCTGAAAGCCGCTGCAGGCCAATTTAAAGGCTGGGCGGCTTTTTTAGTTGCTGAAATCACACGTTGAACGAGAACATATGACCCCTGCGCCTGAACAAGAAGCTCGAATAAAGATCGACCAGATGCTGGAAGCGGCTGGCTGGCACCTTTGCGACTCTAAGAGCGCCAATATCCATGCCGGCCGGGGCGTCGCCATCCGCGAATTTGCCTTAAAACAAGGGCATGGCTTCGCTGATTATCTGCTGTACGTTGACGGTCAGGCTGCCGGAGTCATAGAGGCGAAGAAGGTCGGCGATACGCTCACCGGCGTGGAAATTCAATCGGATAAATACCGGCACGGCCTCCCTGACGGCCTGCCGGCATGGTTCAAGCCGCTTCCATTCTGCTACCAGTCCACCGGCACTGAAACGCGCTTCACCAACTGCCTTGATCCCGACCCACGTTCACGCACGGTCTTTTCG
>JANXYN010000178.1 GCA_025356035.1 Geobacteraceae bacterium | reverse complement strand
ATGTAAGATGATGGTAAGGCACGGTGGACTCCTTCTGGTGTGATGGTTGGTCGCGCTTCCAACATTACCAGAAACCCACCGTGTCTACTTGTTTTTTACCCACCTCTCAGGGTGGTGCACTTTGAACTAGATTCTACCAAGCCCACAATAAATTTTTCAAGGGTCAAGGTTACTAACCAATGCTTTGCTGAGCCATATTCAAGCCACAGCCGCAACGGAGGCGCTATGAAAGCCAGTTCTGATAAAATGTACGAGAAATTCAAGGAGTATGATTTTTCCGACGCAAAGCCGGTTGCCGAAACACCTCATCTTGCAAGGCTTCAGGCGGAAGCTGGCGGCAAATCGCGCATCACCATTAGACTTCCCCAGTTCCCTTAAATTTGCCCATAGCCGACAATGAATCGCAAAATAACTAATCACTTGACGTTTAACGCCCCCCGTTATATTATTTCTCCATGATCAAGACCTTCCATAGCAAGGATACACAGGCCTTGTTCGAGGGCAGATGCCCGCGTAAATTCAAAGCATTTGCCAGTGTTGCCGAGCGCAAGCTGCAAATGCTTGACGACGCATACTCGCTCGAAGATCTCCGTGTCCCTCCAGGCAACCGATTGGAGGCCTTGCGCGGTGACCGCAAAGGTCAGTGGAGCATTCGCATTAACGATCAGTGGCGCGTCTGCTTTCGGTTCGAGGACGGTAACGCCTTGGATGTCGAGATCTTAGATTACCATTGAGGAGATAAACAATATGAATCCGACAAATAAAATGCGTCCTATTCATCCCGGTGAAATTTTACGTGAAGAGTTCCTGGTTCCATTGGGAATGAGCGCGCACGCACTGGCGATGGAACTCAAAGTACCGGCCCCGCGTATCAATGATATCGTGCGTGAGCGCCGCTCCATTACACCCGATACGGCACTGCGGCTGGCTCGTTACTTGGGCACTACACCGCAGTTCTGGCTGAACTTGCAGACAAGTTATGATCTAAAAATCGTTGAGCGGGAAATGGGGACAAAAATCGAGCGCGAAGTTCATACGCGGCTTGTGGCTTAAATTGCCTACCACGCCACTTGGCCGGACATCGCCGGTCACTGGCACCGTCTTCCAACTTTATCTGTAGCGCCGATCCCTGCGGCTCGCCCGCTCCCCTTTTTAAGGCCACTGTCGGCCCCCCCTTTCGGTTGTCCTTTGTCGTTTTTGTGATAACAATTATGAAGGCCCCACAAAACCCTTTCTTTACCACGAAGGCACGAAGTACACGAAGAAAACAATTATATCTTAGGCAGTTAACCTTGTGTCGTTTGTGCCTTTGTGTGGATTTGGACTTTTTGCGGTTTTATAAATTTTGGTTCAGGCAGAACAACTAAGGAGAGATCCATGTCGCTCAAGGATAAGAAAGTGGTGATCATCGGCGGGAGTTCGGGGATGGGGCTGGCCACGGCCAAGGCCGCTGTGGCGGAGGGGGCGCTGCTGGTCATCGCCAGCCGCTCGGCGGAGAAGCTGCGCGCCGCGGTTGACGAGATCGAGGGCGAAGTGAAAAGCTACGTGCTCGACGTGACCGACGAAGAGCAGGTGAAGCGGTTCTTTGCCGAGGTGGAAGAGCTGGACCATCTGGTGACTACGGCGGCGGGGGAATTGACCGGCCCTTTCCTGCAGTTGGAGACGGCCGCGGTGCAGGCGCTGTTTGCTAGCAAATTTTGGGGGCAGTACCTGGCGGCCAAGTATGGCGCTTCCCGAATCACGGTGGGTGGCTCGATCACGATGTTTTCAGGTGTGGCGAGCCAGAAGCCGATTCCAGGTTTTTCCTCGTTTGCCGCGGTGAACGGTGGGATCAACGCCCTCTGCCGGGCGCTGGCGGTGGAGCTGGCCCCGCTCCGGGTGAATGCAGTGTCGCCGGGGATTGTGGAGACGCCAGCCTATGAAGGGATGCCAGTGAAGGAACGGCGGGCGTTTTTCGATGCGGTAGCGGCAAAACTGCCGGTGAAGAGAATCGGCCGGCCCGAGGATGTGGCCCGCACCGTCTTATACCTGATGCAGAACGGCTATACGACCGGCGCGGTGATCGATGTGGATGGTGGCAGCCGGCTGGTCTGAGTGGATAAACAACGCCTTATTTGAGCGCTACCTGCGTTGGCGCGTCCTCGGCTTCCTCGACGTACTATCCGTACGCCTCCGGAGCCTCGTCCTTGCCGCCTTGGTATCATCTCAAATCTGACGTTGTTTTTTTAAGAACACTAGCTGCGGCGGAAATCGGGGCGGGTAAAGCTGTAAGCGTGGTGCATGTGGTCGGTGTAGCTCCCATCGAGGATGGAGGCGGTGTCTTCGGCAAACACCAGCTCTTCGGCGGTGGGGATGATGAATATCTTGACCCGTGATGTGGGCGCGGAGATCTCCGCCTCACGCTCCGGAGAGACAGCTTCCCGGTTTTTGTCCAGATCGAGCACGATCCCCATCTCTTCCAGTCCGGCTAGGGCTTTTTCCCGGAGTTGCCACCCCATCACCCCGACCCCAGCGGTAAAGACCAGCGCATCGAGCCGCCCCACCACCGCCAAATAGGCACCGATGTATTTCTTCAGCCGATAGGTCTCCATCTCCAGCGACAGCCGACAGCGCTCATTCCCCGCGGCAATCTGGTCGATGATGTCACGGCGGTCCTTGAAGCGGCCGGTAACTCCCAACACGCCGCTTTTCTGGTTGAGGATGGTATCCATTTCCCGTGGGGAAATGTCCTGGTGATGCATGATGAAGGGGGGGATGCCGGGATCGATGTCGCCGCAGCGGGTTCCCATCATGGTCCCTTCGATGGGGGTCAGTCCCATGCTGGTGTCCACGGAAATGCCGTTCTTGATGGCGCAGAGCGAGGTGCCCTTGCCGATATGCATGGTAATAAGGTTGCAGTCGGCTGCAGGCTTGCCAAGGTTGACTGCTGCCCGCTTGGACACGTAGAGGTGGGAGGCGCCGTGGAAACCGTAGCGGCGGACCCCGTATTTTTCGTACCATTCGTAGGGGAGGGGGTAGATATAGGCGTATTCAGGCATGGTCTGATGAAAGGCGGTGTCGAAGATCGCCACATGCGGCAGGGCAGGCAGGAGGGCCTGGGCGGCATCGATCCCGGCGATGTTGTTGGTGTTGTGCTGCGGTGCCAGGTGTTCCACATCCCGCACCGCGTCCATCACCGCCGTATCGATCCGCACCGAGCTGGTAAATTTTTCCCCGCCATGCACCACCCGGTGCCCCACCGCCGCAATGTCGGCGGTGCTCCGCAGCACCCCATGGTCAGGATGGGTGAGCGTCTGTAAAATTAGTTCTATGGCGGTCCGATGGTCGGGGCATTCCCGCTCAAGCCGGTATTTGTCTCGCCCCGGCACTTCGTGCTCGAGATAGGTATCGCCGATCAGGACGCGTTCCACGGTGCCACCGGCAAGGACCGATTGGTTGCGCCAGTCGAACAGCTGGTATCTGACCGAATAACTCCAACAGTTGAGGGTTAAGATAATCATGGCTGCGGCTCCTGCGTTCTCTGCAAGGGGTAAAAAATCCGGACGTAAAAAAGGAGTCAGTATTGCTGACCCCTTTATAGCTTACCATAGACTGCATTTTTCGGTCAACCATCCCGGCTAAATAGGCGATGGGTGGGGATATAAAATGGAGCCACCTGCCGGAATCGAACCGGCGACCTACTGATTACGAATCAGTTGCTCTACCATCTGAGCTAAGGTGGCGTGTGCACTTCGAGCTTTTTACTGTGCCTGTAAAGTCATAAACCAAATTTGGTTTCAAGTCAAGCCACAACTGTTCGCTAGCCCTTAGCTGCTTGCCTTTCCATGGCGTCATCCATGACCTTGTAGGCGCAGAACTCGCCACACATGGTGCAGGCGCCGTGGTCGGCTACACCAGATTCAGCTCGGAGCCGTCTGGCTTTCTCCGGGTCGAGTGACTCGGCAAACTGCCCCTCCCAGTCGAGCTTTTTGCGACACTTGGCCATCCGGATGTCCTGTTCCATCGCCCCCTTTACCCCTTTGGCGATGTCGCCGGCATGGGCGGCAATGCGGGATGCGATTACCCCTTCCCTGACGTCTTCCACGGTCGGTAGGCGCAGGTGTTCGGAGGGGGTCACATAGCAGAGGAAGTCGGCACCGGCTGCGGCGGCAATGGCGCCGCCGATGGCGCAGGTGATATGGTCGTAGCCGGGGGCGATGTCCGTAACCAGCGGCCCGAGCACATAAAAAGGTGCCCCATGACAGAGCCTTTTCTGCAGGATGATGTTGGTCTCGATTTGGTGGATCGGCACGTGTCCCGGCCCCTCGATCATCACCTGCACCCCGGCGGCCTGGGCGCGCTGGGTGAGCTCGCCAAGGAGGATCAGCTCGTGGATCTGGGCCCGGTCGGTGGCGTCGGCCAGACAGCCGGGACGGAAGCCGTCACCGAGGGAGAGGACCATGTCGTACTTTTTGGTGATCTCCAGCAGCCGGTCGAAATGCTCGAACAACGGATTTTCCTGGTTGTTGTGGGCCATCCACTCGATGGTGAAGGCGCCGCCCCGGGAGACCACGTCCATGATGCGCCCTTCGTTGCGCATCCGTTCCACCGTGCTGCGGGTGACACCGCAATGGACGGTGATGAAGTCGACGCCGTCCTCGGCGTGCTTGATGATTCCGGCAAAGATGTCGTCGACGGTCATGTCGACAATCGCCTTCTTCTTCGTCCGGACAGCGTCGAGGGCCGCCTGGTAGAGGGGGACTGTGCCGATGCAGGCGTCGGTCTCGGCGATGATGGCGCGGCGGATTTCGTCGACCGGGCCGCCAGTGGAGAGGTCCATGATGGCGTCAGCACCGTGTTTCACTGCTACCCGCGCCTTCTCCAGTTCCTTGGCGATGTCGAGGTCGTCGGCCGATGAGCCGATATTGGCATTTACCTTGGTGCGCAGACCTTTGCCGACGGCCAATGGCCGGCCGTTTTTGCGCTTGTTGTTGTGGCAGATAACGATGGTGCCGGCGGCGATGCCTTCGCGGATAAACTCGGGAGCTACTCCCTCGATGAGGGCCGCTTCCTTCATCTTGTCGGTGATAATGCCCTCGCGGGCTGATTCAAGCAGGCTTTTCGGCATAAAAACTCCTTATTTATTCAATATTCTGGAAAGTTAAAGTCATAGGGTGCGTATAAAACCGGTCCCCGGTCTCTAGTCCCTAATCACCGTTTCTTGCGCAGCAAGAAAATGATTCACCGGCCCGTGCCCCTTCCCCATGGGGGTGGCACGTCTGATGGCGGCGGTGATGAACTCCTTGGCCTTGGCCACCGCCAGGGGCAGCGGCTCTCCCTGGGCCAGGAAGGTTGCCACCGCTGAAGCAAAGCTGCAGCCGGTGCCGTGGGTTGCGGTGGTGAAGATCCGCGGGGCGGGGTAACGGCGGAAGGCCGCACCGTCGAAGAGGATGTCGACCGCTTCCCCGGCAGGGAGATGACCCCCCTTGACCAGTACGTGTTTCGCGCCCATATCCTTGAGGGCGCGCGCCGCCTGTTCCATCCCTTCCTCGTTGACGATGGCGAGGCCGGTCAGCTGCTCGGCCTCGGGGATATTCGGCGTCAGCAGATAGCTGAGGGGGATGAGCTGTTCACGGAAGGTGCTGACCGCGTCCAACTCCATGAGGTGAGCCCCACCCTTGGCTACCATCACCGGGTCCACTACCAGCAGCCGCCTGCCGTGCTCCGCAAGTTTTTCCACGATAGCGGCGATGGTGTCGGCGGAGAAGAGCATGCCCGTTTTGATTACGTCGACCGGGAGATCCGCCAGCACAGCCTCCAGCTGTTCCGCCACGAACGAGGAGGGAATGCCGTAAATAGCGGCGACGCCCCGGGTGTTCTGGGCGGTCAGGGCGGTGATGACCGATGCGCCGTAGCTGCCGAGCAGGGCAATGGTCTTCAGATCGCCCTGGATACCGGCGCCTCCTCCCGAATCGCTGCCGGCAATGGTCAGTACTGAGCCGCGAGGGTAGGGGCGGGTCCGATTGAAGAGCAACTGCAGCTCGGCGGCGGCCATGGCTGGATCGGGGCTGCCAAGGACTGCGGATATAACCGCAACAGCATCGGCTCCGGCGTCAATGACCCGGCAGGCGTTGTCCCGGCTGATGCCACCGATGGCGACAATCGGTAGGCGGATTCTGGCACGGATGGCTGCCAGCCCCTCTGCCCCAGGGAGATACTCGATCGTCTTGCTGTTGGTCTGGTACATGGCACCGAAGCCGATGTAATCGGCGCCGTCAGCCTCTGCCTGCTGCGCTTCCGCCAAAGTGTGGGTGGAAACGCCGATGAGTTTCCCTGGCCCAAGGGTGCGCCGGGCCTCGACGAGACTGCCGTCGTCCTGGCCTAGGTGCAGGCCATCGGCATCGAGCGCCTTTGCCAGCGCCAGGTCGTCGTTGACGATAAAGGTGGTGCCAAAACTGGCGCAGAGCTGTTTAAGCTCCAGCCCCTCAGCCAGGCGCTTTGCCGGGTCGCGTTCCTTGTTTCGGTACTGGAGAAAGGGAACGCCCGCAGTCAAGGCCGCACTCACCCTTTCGACGAGTCTCTCCCCCTGATCGGTAATCAGATAGAGACCCTTGAGCTGGGGAGGCGAAACCTCGCGGTTTACCACCAGCCGCATGTATGGTGCCTTGTTGGTCATATCCTCGCCGTGCCTGACGAAAAAAGCCGTGACAAAAGGTCACGGCTTCCTTGGAGATATTCTGCAATGGACGCGGTGCCGCTTTCCTACGCCGGGATGAACCGGATCAGGTACAAAGGGTTTCCTCGCCGGGGAAACGCCACTTTTTTGCCAATCCCGGCGTTGCACTGCGGGGCTGCTTGTGCGGCGTACGTTTAGTACGCCCCCTCGCATCCCCTTGCGCGCCTTGGGCTTGGCGAAAAATTGACGTTTCCAGCACTGGCAGCGGATCTCAGTTCTTGCGAACTCCCCTAGCTGGCTGAATTATTGATGTAAACGTAATCGAAAACCGCGGAAAAGTCAATGGATTTTGGGGATTTGACTTTACAGCCATGCGGAGAAGTGGTAGAAAAATCGATACGGAGAATTTAGATTATGGACAGTCGTCCAACCATAGCAGAGATCGACCTGGCGGCACTGCGGCATAATTTCCAGGAGGTGGAAAGGGCAATCCCCCAGGGGACCGGCATCCTGGCGGTGGTCAAGGCCGATGCCTATGGGCACGGTTTTATGGATATTGCCCGGGAGCTGGAGAGCTTTGACGTGACCGCCTTTGGCGTGGCTTTCCTGGCGGAGGGAATACAGCTGAGAAAAAGTGGCATCGACCGACCAGTGCTGATTCTCGGCGGCGTCTATCCCGGCCAGGAGCGTAAATGTATCGGCTTCAACCTTTCCACGGTGGTTTTCAGCCTGGAACAGGCACGGGCCTTGGATGCGTCTGCCGCCAGTCTCTACCGCAAGGCCAAGGTCCATCTGAAGGTCGATACCGGCATGGGGCGGCTCGGTATTCCCCACGAGTCGGCAGCCGCATTCTTTCAGGAGTTGCAGGGGTTCAAAAACCTGGAGCTGGAGGGGATCATCTCCCATTTTGCTTCCGCCGACGAGCTTGACGAGGGGGGGCGCCGCTTTACCGACCGGCAAGCGGAGCACTTTGCCGGGGTAGTGGCAGCGGCACACTGCCATGGTTTCAAGCCGCGTTACATCCATCTGGCCAACAGCGCGGCACTCTTCAGCCGCGAACTCCCTTTCTGCAACATGGTCCGCCCCGGCATCGTCCTCTATGGGGCGCTTCCTTCCGCCGATTTCCAGGGGAAGCTCGATCTTCGCCCGGTGATGCGGCTGAAGAGCCGGGTCGCCATGCTGAAGTGGGTAGAGGCGGGGACCACCATCAGCTATGCCAGGCGCTTTACCGCTGCGGAGCGGACCCTGGTGGCCAGTGTGCCGGTGGGATACGCCGACGGCTACAGCCGTGCCCTCACCAACAAAGGGGAGGCGATCGTTAGGGGAAAGCGTGCCAAGGTTTCCGGTACGGTCTGCATGGACTGGATCATGCTCGATGTGACCGGCATTCCCGGCGTTGCCGTGGGTGACGAGGTGACCCTGCTCGGCTGTGACCGGGAGGGGCACTGCATCCATGCGGAGGAGTTGGCGGAAAAGGCCGACACCATTCCGTACGAGATATTCTGCGGGATTAGCAAGCGGGTACCGAGAATATACGTGGGTTCGCGCTGAAAAACGCCCATCTGCGGCGTTGCCTTCACAGCTCGCGCTGCTCACATACTATTCGTATGCTCCGCTGCTCGCTCCTCGGCGCCTTGCACCTGGGCATTTTTGAGCGCGAACTGTGAAGGTGGACTAAAAGGGAAAAACCGTAAACCATGACCAACAAGAAGATCAAACTGACATCGATGGTGAAGGCGGCCGGCTGAGCGGCAAAACTGGGCCCGGCGGGCCTGGAATCAGCTTTGGCCGGTCTTGCACCGGCATCCGACCCGGCACTGTTGGTAGGGCCGGGAACTGCGGATGATGCAGGGGTCTATAGGCTCGGGGAGCGGCTCGCCCTGGTGGAGACTACCGACATCATCACCCCGCTGGTGGATGACCCGTTCACCTTTGGCCAGATCGCTGCAGCTAACGCCCTCTCCGACGTCTATGCCATGGGGGGAAAGCCGCTGACCGCCATGAACCTGGTGTTTTTCCCGGTCTGCGTGCTCCCGCTGGAGGCCCTGGGCGCGATTCTGGCCGGCGGACTTGCCAAGATCACGGAAGCGGGGGCCTGTCTGGTGGGGGGGCATACCGTCGAGGATGACGAGCTGAAATACGGCCTGGCGGTTACCGGCACCATCGATCCGGACCGGATCATCAGGAACTCCACGGCCCGCCCGGGCGATCGGTTGATCCTTACCAAGCCGCTCGGCACCGGGATCATCTCCACCGCCATCAAGGCGGAGATGGCGACAGCTGCGAGTGTGGCCGAGGCGATCGGCTGGATGACCTTGTTGAATGTCGTTGCCGCCGAGCTGATGGTGGAGTACCATGCCAGCGCCTGTACCGACGTGACCGGCTTCGGCTTGGTGGGCCACGCCACTGAGATGGCGCGGGGGGCGGGGGTCACCATCCGGCTTGACTTGGCAGCGGTGCCGCTGATGGCCGGCTTGGCCGGGCTGATTCGGGATGGGCTTGTGCCTGCCGGCTGCTACCGGAACCGCGACTTTTATGGGCCAGGGATAGCCGGGATTGATCATGCCGCCGATGAGCTCCTCCCGCTTTTCGATCCACAGACCTCCGGAGGGCTGCTGATAGCCCTGGCGCCAGCCGCTGCGGACAGTTTTTTGCTAGCTGCCGCTGAACGTGGCTGTTTTGCAGTCATTATCGGCACGGTCCTCCCACAGCAGGAGCGCCCCATTGAAATTGTCCCGTAAGCTGGCGATTGCGGTCGATATCGGCACTACCACCGTGGCAGCCTCGCTGGTGGATCTGGCGACAGGCCGTAGGTTGTCCGTTGCCGGCGGGCTGAATCCCCAGCGCCAGTTCGGCGCCGATGTGATAGCCCGGCTGCAGGCCGCAACCGCCTCAGAGGAAAACCTCCGGTCCATGCAACGGCTTATTAATGTCGAGTTGCAGCGGCTGGTTGCCGGTCTCCTCCACGATGCCGGTGCTTCCATGGCCGACCTGGCACAGCTCGCCATGGCCGGCAATCCGGCCATGGAGCATCTGCTGCTCGGGATGCCGGTAACATCCCTTGCCTTTCCGCCTTATCGGCCACTGTTCAAGACCGGCAGGAGCATCACCACCCGCGAGCTCGGCTGGGCTGACGACATTCCGCTCTATATCTTCCCGCTCCCCGGCGGTTTCGTCGGCGGCGACCTGGTGGCGTTTCTGTATGGCAGTTCGGCTGAACCAGCTTCCGACCGTCGCCCGTCGCACGTCGCACGGCTTTTTCTCGATATCGGCACCAACGGTGAGATCGCCCTGGCAGCTGGGGGGAAACTCTATGCCACCTCGGTTGCTGCCGGCCCGGCACTGGAAGGGGGGAACCTCGCCTGCGGAATGGCTGCCCTTCCCGGCGCGATCAGCAGGGTGGTGATTGAGGGTGAGAAAGTTACTCTTACTACCATTGCCGGGGCTGCGCCGGCAGGGATCTGCGGCTCAGCCGTGATTGATACTGTTGCCGAACTGCTGGTTGCCAGGGTTATCGACCAGACCGGCCGGCTCCTTTCCCCAGCGGAAATCCCTTCCAATCTGGCGAACCGCTTGACGACCGTGGCTGGAGAGCCGGCTTTCGTCCTGTATCGCGATGCCGAGCGGCTGGTATACCTCTCCCAGCACGATATCCGCCAGGTGCAATTGGCCAAGGGGGCCATTGTAGCCGGCATCGAGATTCTTCTCGGACGCGCTGGCCTTCGCCATGTCGATCTGCAGGAGGTGCTGCTGACCGGATCGTTTGGCGCCGAACTCGCCCCCCACAGCCTAAAAAACGTTGGAATTTTTGCGGAAAAGATGGTAAAAATAGCACGCTTTATCCGGGAGGGGGCCTTGACCGGGGTGGAAAAAGCACTCTGCGCACCGAAGGGGATGGCGGCGGTGGAGCAGCTGGCGCAGTCGCTGCAGGTTATCCCCCTCTCCGGCACCCCCGCCTTCGAGAAGCTCTTTCTGGCCCAGCTGGATTTTCCGAAGCTTTGATCTTCAAAATCTGCCACAGAGACACGGAGACACGGGGGAAAGGCCAGTTCAAACATCTTCACCGCTAAGTCGCAAAGACTTCCAAGATTAGGCTTGAACCAAAAAAATATCGGGTTTAAACCAAAACGTTTTTACTTTTGTTGATTTTACTTTCCGCCTTAGCGGTTCGATGTCTTTGGCTATTCTCAGTGCCTCTGTGTCTCCGTGGCAGATTATCAGTTTTAAAGGAGTAATAAAAATGGCAAAGATAACCAGGGCGCTGATCAGCGTTTCCGACAAGAGTGGCATCGTCGAGTTTTCCAAGGAGCTGGCGAATTACGGGGTGGAGATCCTCTCCACCGGCGGCACGGCTAAACTCCTGCGGGAGGCGGGGTTAAAGGTGAAGGACGTCTCCGAGTTCACCGGCTTTCCCGAGATGCTCGATGGCCGGGTGAAGACACTCCATCCCAAGGTCCATGGCGGCATCCTCGGCATGCGGGAAAACCCTGCCCACGTTGCGAAAATGAAGGAGCACGGCATCGAGCCGATCGACATGGTGGTGGTCAACCTCTACCCCTTCGAGGCGACGGTGGCCAAGGCGGGATGCACTCTGGAGGAGGCGATCGAGAATATCGACATCGGCGGCCCGACCATGCTCCGTTCGGCGGCCAAGAACAACGCCGATGTGACGGTCGTTGTGGACAATGGCGATCTTGCGCTGGTCTTGGACGAGATGCGGGCTTCCGCCGGCGTCGTGTCGAAGGAGACCAATTTCCGGCTGGCGGTGAAGGTCTATCAGCACACCGCCGCTTACGACGGCGCCATTTCCAACTGGCTCGGGGCACGGACTGGGGAGGGGGTTGCCACCTATCCCGACACCCTGACCATGCAGTTCAAAAAGGCTCAGGAGATGCGCTATGGCGAGAATCCGCACCAGTCGGGGGTTTTTTACGTGGAGCGGGAGTCGAAGGAGGCATCGATTGCCACTGCCCGCCAGCTGCAGGGTAAGGAGCTTTCCTACAACAACATCGCCGACACCGATGCCGCCCTGGAGTGTGTCAAGCAGTTCAACGAGGGTCCGGCCTGCGTCATCGTCAAGCATGCCAACCCCTGCGGTGTGGCGCTCGGGTCATCGCTGCTGGATGCCTATGACAGGGCCTACCGGACCGACACCGAGTCGGCTTTCGGCGGCATTGTCGCCTTTAATGCCGAACTGGACGAGGCAACCGCCAAGGCTATCGTCGATCGTCAGTTCGTGGAGGTCATTATCGCGCCGAAGGTCTCCATTGGCGCAGTGGCGGTGGTGGCGGCCAAGAAGAACGTGCGTCTGCTTGAATGTGGCCAATGGTCGGAAACGCCGCTGCAGCGACTCGATATGAAAAGGGTCAATGGCGGCATTCTGGTCCAGGACGCGGACCTTTCGCTCTATGACACCCTGAAGGTAGTAACCAAGCGTGAGCCGACGGCGAAGGAGATGGAAGACCTCCTTTTCACCTGGCGGGTCGCCAAGTTCGTCAAGTCGAACGCCATCGTCTACGGTAGGGACCGGATGACCATCGGCGTTGGCGCAGGCCAGATGAGCCGGGTCAATTCCGCCCGGATCGCTGCCATCAAGGCAGAGCATGCCGGCCTGGAGGTGAAGGGGGCAGTCATGGCTTCCGATGCTTTTTTTCCGTTCCGCGATGGTCTCGACAACGCGGCAGCGGTTGGGGTAACGGCCGTGATCCAGCCAGGCGGCAGTGTCAGGGACGAAGAGGTGATCCAGGCGGCCAACGAGCACGGCATCGCGATGCTGTTCACCGGCATGCGCCATTTCAGGCATTAACTGTAAACGAGCCGTGATGAAAAATCTGCTGAAAGGTGGTCTGACCAAGGAATGGTGTGAGCGCCATCGGGTGCCGTTGTTGGTGCTGGTCGCCGTCACCTTCCTGGTCTTCGCCCGCGCCCTTGGCCACGAGTTTCTCTTCAACTGGGATGATAATCTCTATGTAACCGAGAACCCGGCGATCCGCGGTTTTGGCTGGGACCATCTGCGGACCATATTCACGAGCTTCTATGGCGGGAACTATGCGCCGATCCAGATGCTTTCCTATCTGATCGACTATAGCATCTGGGGGGTGCGCCCAGCCGGCTTTATCCTGACAAATATCCTGCTCCACACCTGCAACGGGCTCCTTTTTTATCATATTTTGATCATGCTCGGCAGCCGCAGGTGGTGGGCGTTGCTGGCCGCGTCCATTTTTCTCCTCCACCCGGTGCAGGTGGAATCGGTGGTCTGGATAGCCCAGCGGAAGAACCTGCTGGCCATGACATTTTTCTTGCTCGCCTTGATTGGCTATCTCCTCTACCGGGCGCGAGGGTGGGCCGATGGACGGGCCTTCTACATCGCGTCGCTTGTTGCCTTTGTTCTCGCCCTCCTGTCCAAATCGGTGGTTGTCATTCTGCCAGTTGTGCTGTTGACCCATGATCTCTGCTTCGTCCAGCAGGAGTCGCGGCGGCGCTGGTTGCTGGACAAACTCCCCTATCTGGCTGTAGCCGCAGCAGTTGCCCTGCTGACAATCATCAGCCAGTCACCGGAGCTCGCCGGAGGGAGGACCGGTTACCACGGTGGTAGCCCCTTTGCCACCTTCCTGACGATGCTGCCGGTACTGCTCCGCTATCTGTCCCTGCTCGTCTGGCCGGCCGATTTAAGCGCGCTGTATATGCCGGAGGTGAAAACCGCTGTTGACCTTGCCGTGGTGAGCGCCGCGCTGGTGTTGCTGCTGCTCGGTTGTCTGGCGGTATATCTCTGGCATCGGCAACGCGCCCTTCTGTTCTGGCTGGCCCTGTTTTTCATCGGCCTGCTGCCCGTGGCGCAGATAGTACCCATGGTCACTTTGATGAACGACCGTTACCTCTACTTCCCCATGCTTGGTGTCGCTGGTCTGGTCGGTGGGTGGGCGGCCCTGGTCAGTGACCAGCTGCAGGGAAAGGCAAAAATCATTTTTGCTTTTGTTGTTTGTTTGCTTCTTTTGCCGCTTCCGTATATAACCATGGAACGGGTGGCTGTCTGGCAAGATCCCCTGACCCTCTGGAGCGAGACGGCCAGGAAAGTGCCTGACTGCCACGTTGCCTGGTCCAATCTCGGAGAGGCCTATCAGCAGGTCGGTAACCGGGATGCGGCATTTCAGGCCTATTTGAACGCGCTTGCCATCGACCCGGATTACCGGGAACCGCTTGAGAATATTGCCTTGATCTTCATGGGGAGAGGGGAGCCACTGAAGGCGCGCCCCTTTTTGTTCAAGCTGGTGGAGAGCTGGCCTAACTATGCTGCCGGTTTTGTCACCCTTGGCAACAATTATTACCTGACGGGAGAGTTTAAGGAAGCGCAACAGGCCTACCAGCTGGCGTTGCAGAAGCAGCCGACCAGTCCACTGGCCCTTGTCTCCCTAGCCAGGCTCCATCTGCGGCTGGGTGATCCGGCAATGGCCCGGATCTATTATCAAAAGGGAGTCAGCGGCGGGGTGACCGATCCAGCCGTGGCGTACGTTGCTGCCGCTGTTGTGGCGCTTGACGGTCGGCAGCCGGCAGCCCTGCACTACCTGGAAACCGCGCTTCAGCTCGGCTTCAATGATTTCGACCAGCTGCGCAACGACCACGACCTCGATCAGCTGCGCGCTACTGCCGAATTTAAGCAACTCGTTAGGCTCTATAGCAGCGAAAGGACCCACAAATGAAAGTTCTGGTTATAGGCAGCGGCGGCAGGGAGCATGCCCTGGTCTGGAAAATCGGCCAATCACCGCTAGTTGAAAAGATCTACTGTGCACCGGGGAACCCCGGTACTGCCACTATCGCGGAAAACGTCGCACTCCAGGTGGACGACCTCGTCGGTCTCCTTGCCTTTGCCAGGAAGGAGGCGATCGACCTGACGGTGGTCGGTCCGGAGCTGCCGCTTTCCCTCGGGATCGTCGACCTGTTTGAGGAGCACGAGCTGAAGGTTTTCGGTGCGCGGCAGAATGCGGCCATTATCGAGGCGAGCAAGGCCTTTTCCAAAGATCTGATGAAAAAGTACCAGGTGCCGACCGCTGCCTATGAGGTATTCACCGAGGTGACGCCGGCCATTGCCTTCCTCGACAAGCTTGGCATCCCCGTGGTCATCAAGGCGGATGGCCTGGCGGCGGGGAAAGGGGTGATCATCGCCCAGAGCCGAACAGAGGCGGTGGCCGCCGTCAAAGATATGCTTTCTGGCAATGCCTTTGGCGCTGCCGGCGCCAGGGTTGTAATTGAAGAGTTTCTCCGTGGTGAGGAAGCCTCGTTCCTCGCTTTTACCGACGGCAAGAATATTGTCCCGCTGGCCAGTGCCCAGGACCACAAGGCGGTATTCGATGGTGATCAAGGGCCGAACACCGGCGGGATGGGGGCCTATTCCCCGGCGCCGGTGGTGACACCGGCTATCCACGCCAAGGCTATGGCAGAGGTAATGCGGCGCACTGTCGACGGCATGGCTGCGGAAGGGCGTCCCTATCGCGGGGTTCTCTACGCCGGGCTGATGATCGACGGCGACAGCGTCAAGACCCTGGAGTTTAACGCCCGCTTTGGCGACCCGGAATGCCAGCCGCTGTTGATGAGGCTCAAATCGGATCTGGTACCGGTCCTGTTGGCGGTGGCCAATGGCGACATCAGCCGGGTCGAGCTCGAATGGTATGACCAGGCCGCTGTCTGTGTGGTGATGGCTAGTCAGGGGTACCCGGGCGATTACCCCAAGGGTGACGTGATTGATGGGCTGGAAGCAGCGGCAAAGCTGGAGGAGCTGGTGGTTTTCCACGCTGGCACCGCTATGCAGGGTGGGAAGATCGTTACCAGTGGCGGTCGTGTGCTTGGCGTCACCGCGCGCGGTAAGACTGTGCGGGAGGCAATTGAGCGTGCCTACCGGGGAGTAGCCGCTATTTCCTGGAAGGGTGTGCATTTTCGTCGTGATATCGGCAGCAAGGCGCTTAAGTGACCGTGAGGCGTAAGACGTGAGACGTACAAAAACAACCTCGAACCTTGAACTTTGAACCTAGAACTTGACGCACGAAAGGAAACCTATGAATAACCCACAGGTCCTCATTGTCATGGGGAGTGATTCGGATCTGCCGGTGATGGAGGAGGCAGCGCGGGTGCTGGCGGAGTTTGGCATCCCCTACGAGTTGCGTATTTCCTCGGCGCACCGCTCGCCGCACCGGACCGCTGCTCTGGCCGCCGGTGCCGCTGAGCGTGGCATCCGGGTCATCATTGCCGGTGCCGGGATAGCAGCCCATCTTGCCGGAGTAGTTGCCGCCGAAACGGTGCTGCCGGTGATCGGCGTGCCGATAGGTGGCGGCGCGCTCAACGGTGTCGATGCCCTCTATGCGACGGTGCAGATGCCGGGTGGCATTCCTGTGGCAACCATGGCCATCGGCAAGGCGGGCGCAAAGAATGCCGGCCTGCTGGCGGTGCAGATTCTGGCGCTGGGTAATGGTGAATTGACGACAAAGCTGCATGAATACAAGGCTGCGCTCCTGCGTGAGGTGGAGGCTAAGGACAATGCCCTGCAGAGTCAATTAACAGGCTGTTGAAAAACTACTGCGGAGGCCATCTGCTGCGTTGCGCGGTGTTTATGCCCTTTAGGGTACTCACTCCCTCGCCTATCTATTTGATATGTCTCAGTCGTTGCGCTCCGGGCGCCTTGCAGCTGGCCTTCCTCGCTACGTTTTACAAAAGCCTGTTAAAGAGCAGATAATGACTATATCTGAATCTATGAATCATTCTGGGTTACTCATTGACCCCAGGTTAAAAACGTTTTTTCTTGACAATGGCTGGTTGCTGTATTAATTTCTGCTACGCTTATTCTATCCTATGATGAAGGAGGTGAAATACAGATGAAAAAAATCGCTATCGCAATGGTTGCAGTGATCGCCTTCGCCGGCGTCGCTTTTGCTGCTGACGTGATCGAGTTCCCGGCTTCGATGGGCAAGGTAACTTTCAATCACAAAAAGCACCAGGAAGCCCTGAAGGACTGCAAACTGTGCCACGTGAAAGGCCCGGGCAAAATCGAAGGCTTCGGCAAGGACTTTGCTCACAAGACCTGCAAAGGTTGCCATGAGGAAAAGAAAGCCGGTCCGACCAAATGTGGTGACTGCCACAAGAAGTAATCGGTTGACACCCCAGTGGAATGGAAAAAGGGATAACAAAGGTTTGTTATCCCTTTTTCTTAATGGGCAACCGCAACAAAAACGTTCATTTTACCGGAAATTTGATTTATAATCACTTTCTGCCCAAGGCTTGCTGGCAAAATCCGCCGTTACTTTTAACCAGGAGAACGCTCTTGACCACTCATAAACGCAGTTTTACTACCGCGCTGTGGGATTTTTTCTGCTCCCTGAAGCTTTCCATCTCTCTGTTGATTGGCCTTGCCCTTACCTCCATCATTGGTACCATCATCAAGCAGAACGCCTCGATGGATGAGTATCAGCACTATTACAGCGACAGTACCATCCGGATCTTCAACTCCCTCGGATTTTTCGATATGTACCATTCCTGGTGGTTTATCCTCCTCCTCTATCTGCTGACGGTGAACCTGGTTGCCTGCTCGATCAAGCGGCTGCCGCGCGTCTGGAAGATGATTGCCGAGCCGACCCTGGTCATGGATGAGGGGCTGGAAAAATCCCTCTCCCTGACCCACGAGTTCAAGCTGGCCGGCGACGCAGCAACGCTGCGGGACAAGCTGACTGCATTTTTAAGCCAGGAGTTCGCTCCCCCGGTCATCACCGAAGTGGATGGCGAGTATCACTTGTTCGCCCAGAAAGCCCGCTGGTGCCGGCTCGGTGTGTACGTGGTGCACCTGAGTATTATCATCATCTTTATCGGAGCCATTATCGGCTCCACCTTCGGTGCCAAGGGCTTTGTCCAGATAACGGAAGGGCAGAGCGTCGGCTCGTTTGTCGACCGCTATACCGGAAAAACCGTGGACCTTGGCTATACCCTGGCGTTGCGGCAGTTTGAGGTCGAATACTACCCTTCCGGTGCTCCCAAGGAGTACCGCAGCTTTCTGACGGTTCTGGAAAACGGCCAGCCGGTGCCTGGCCTCATTGACCGAAAGATCATCGTCAACGACCCCCTCACCTACAAGGGGATCACCTTTTATCAGTCGAGTTACGGCACCATTCATCAGCTGACCATGCGTGACCGGAAAGGGGGAGCCCCGTACAAGATCGAGGCTGCTGACAAAGAGCCGGTCTCACTCCCTGGCGGAGGCTTTGCTGTGATCGCCGAATCGGTACCGGATGTGAGTCCCTACATGCCTGGTTTCACAGGGCCAGCCGTCAAGGTTGTGCTCGAAGAGCGTAACGGCACGCAGCAGTCGCTGATCCTGTTGCAGAACAATCCACAGTTTGACCTTCAGCGGGGTGGAGCGCAGATCTTTACCTACGATGGCAAGACCAAATACTTCACCGGTCTGCAGGTGGCCAAGGACCCAGGCGTCTGGGTGGTGTGGCTTGGCTGTGCCCTGATGGTAATCGGAATCTGCATGGCCTTTTTCATGTCACACCGGCGCGTCTGGGCCAGGATCTCCAAGGGGCAGGTGGTCCTTGGCGGTACAGCCAGCAAGAACCAGCCCGGCTTTCAACTCCATTTTGATGAACTGGCGGACAAGCTGAAAAAACTGTAACTTTCTGGGGGTATATTCGCGATGGAGACGCACAACTTGATCAATCCTTTATTCAGTTCCAAGCTGTTCAATATTACGACCATCTGTTATTTCGCTGCCATGGTCATCTTCTTCATTTACCTGGCCAACAGAAACAGGGGTGTCGGCCTGGCCGCCAGCATTACCGCCTACGCCGGATTCGTTGTCCAGACTGTGGCCATTGGCCTTCGTTGGCAGGAATCCTACCAGCTCGGGGTCGGCCATGCCCCCCTGTCCAACCTCTATGAATCGGTAGTGTTTTTCTCTTGGTCGATCATCCTGATGTTTGCCATCGTCGATCTTAAATTGAAGTACCGGGTGGTCGGCGCCTTTGTCGTCCCCTTCGCCCTCCTTGGCATGGTCTGGGCCCAGCTCAAGTTAGATACCGGCGCGATCGAACCGCTGGTGCCCGCTCTGCAGAGCAATTGGCTGCTCTACCACGTGATCACCTGCTTTCTCGGGTATGCGGCATTTGCCGTGGCCTGCGGCGTTTCGATCATGTATCTGATCAAGGCCAAACAGGAGGAGGCTGCCGGTAACGCCTCGGCCGGTGGGGTGGTGGCCATGTTTCCTTCTACCCGGGTCCTCGACGATCTGAATTACAAAGCAATCATGGTCGGTTTCCCGCTGCTGACGATCGGCATCATAACCGGCGCGGCTTGGGCAAACTACGCATGGGGGACTTACTGGAGCTGGGACCCCAAGGAGACCTGGTCGCTGATTGTCTGGTTCGTCTATGCAGCGTTTCTCCACGCACGGTTTACCCGGGGGTGGGTCGGCAGACCAGCGGCAATCCTCTCCATAACCGGCTTTATTTTTACCATTTTCTGTTATCTGGGGGTTAATCTCCTGCTGTCCGGGTTGCACAGCTACGGCGGTTAACCCGGCATTGCTCCGGCAAAGGGGTCACTATGAAGAGAAGCGCAAGCGCAGCAGCTTCCACCGTTGTTGCGGTTAGTTTACTGACCTGCTTTGCTGCCGCAGATTATGCGGGAGCGGCGCCGCCGAACTGCGTGACTGCCCAATGCCATGCCCGGATGGGGAAGGAAAAGCACGTGCATGGGCCGGTAGCTTCCGGGGATTGCACCACCTGCCACCAACCGACCGGTAAGGCGCACCCAGCGGAAAAGGGGGCGTTCAAGCTGGCCGATACCGTGGCCAAGCTCTGCATAACCTGTCATGAAAGCAAAAGCAACAAGAAGCATGTCCACAGCGCTGTCGCATCAGGTAGTTGCACCGACTGCCACGACCCCCACCAGTCTCCCAACAAGATGCAGCTGAAAGAGACGGGGGCCGCACTCTGCTATATGTGCCATGAAAAGCGGTCGCCCAAATATGGCCACGGGCCGGTGGAGATGGGGGAGTGCACCGCGTGCCACGATCCTCATCAGGGCGACAACAAGAACCAGCTGAAGCTGGCGGACGGCAAGCTCTGCTTTTCCTGTCACGACAGTGCCAAATTCAGCGGCAAATCGATTCACGAACCGGTCCGAACCGGTGCCTGCACCTCCTGCCACAAGCCTCACGGTTCGGACTTTCCGCATCTGCTGGTAAAAAATTACCCGGATGAGCTCTATCTCCCCTACCGGCCTGAGAATTACGCCCTCTGCTTCGATTGTCACGGCGCCGATCTGGCCAAGGATCGACGCACCGACACCCTGACCAACTTCAGAAACGGCGACCGCAATCTCCATTACACCCACGTCAACAACCCGGTCAAGGGACGTTCCTGTCGGGTATGTCACCAGCCCCACGTTAACAGCCAGGCGAAACTGATCAATGAAAAAGTTGCCGGCTTCGGCAAGTGGGAGATTCCGATCAACTTCACCAAGACGAACACCGGCGGGACCTGTATGGTGGGGTGTCACAAGCCCCAGTCCTATGACCGAAACAAACCGGTCCAATATTAGTAGCAGAAGCGTGGGGGCACTATGACCAGACGGGGCTTGACGACAATTGCGATGATTTGCGTGCTATGCACCCCGGCAATGACCTGGCCCGCGGTCAGTTTTATTTATCCTGCCGCCAAGAGCTGGGTGGGGCGCTCCGATTACCTGATCCTGAAGCTCAACAACCCACAGTTCACGGCGGTGAAAATCACGGTGAACGGCCTTGCCAGCGATCCTCTGCAGATTGGTTCCCCGGAATACCGAAAGGCCTTCCAGGATTTCCTGATTGTCCAGCCGATCTGGGACCCAGGGAAGAACGAGGTCGTCGTCGAGGGGTTCAAGGGGCAGGAGCGGCTCGAATCCACGGCCACCTCCATCTATTTTTCTGTGAAAAAGGACTCTGCAGCGGTCCCGCCTGAATACAAGGCGATTGCGCTACATACCCCGGAGCTGGAGAAGCTCTGTACCCCCTGCCACAATATGAGCCCGACGACGGCACAGCTGAATAAACTCGGCAATGACAACCCCTGTTACGGTTGTCACAAGCGGATGCTCAACAGCAAATTCGTGCACGGCCCCGCCGGCACTTTTTCCTGCAGCTATTGCCATGATGTGAAAGGGAACCCCAAGTACGCCATGCCCCGCCGCGATGCAGCGCTCTGCAACGACTGCCATGCCGACAAGACCGCCGACTTCAAGAAACGCAAATATGTCCATGGTCCGGTTGCCGCCGGCATGTGCGAGGTCTGCCACGACCCCCACGGCTCTCCCTATGACTTCCAGTTGCGGATGCCGATCAATGAAATCTGCCTCTCCTGTCATGAGGTGGTCAAGCAAGAACCCCATGTGGTCCGCACCACCACTGGCGAAGGGCACCCCCTCACCGGCCGGCCCGACCCCTCAGAGTGGGGAAAGGGGCGGCAGCTCTCCTGTGTTTCCTGTCACAACCCCCATGCCGGCGATGTACGCTATTTCTTCCAGAATAATTCGCCTGATAAGATGCAGCTCTGCCAGGCCTGCCACAAAAAGTAACGGCGCCACGGCGTTCCGCCGCTGCCAGTGAGGAGTAACCTATGAAAAGCACAAGCCTAGTAACAAAATTCCTTGGAATGTTGATCATTATCGGCCTGCTGGCCGGCTGCGCCGGCCAAAAGCAGGTTGCCCGGCGCTATTTCTGGCCTCCCCAACCGGATACGCCTCGCATCGAATGGCTGGGCGCTTACCAGAGCCAGCTCGACATCCGACTGCCTTCCTGGTATGCGTCGATTACCGGCGAGGAAGAGCCGAATGCCTTGGATCGGCCGCTCTATATTGCCTCCGATGCTGCCGGCAAGATTTATGTGAGTGATGTCCTACGGCCGGCGTTCATGGTATTCGACTTCCTGGGGAAGGATGTCCATCTGCTCGGTGGCAAGGAGGGGATCGGCCTGTTCGAACACCCAACCGGGGTGGACCTGGATGCCGCCGGGAACGTCTATACCGCAGACAATAAGAAGAAGAAAATTTTCGTCTTCGGCGGGGACGAAAAAGCCAAAGGGGCCCTCGACCTGGCCGGCACGGTGAAGTCGATCGGCGCCTTTGCCATCGACCGGGAGCGGCGGCGAATCATCGTCCCCGACGCCCAGGACCACAAGGTGGCGGTGTTTGACCTGGCCGGCAAGCTCCTCTTCAGCTTCGGCAAGCGCGGGACTGAAGACGGCGAGTTCAATTTTCCGGTGGCAGTTGCCCTGGGGAAGGGGGGAGAGATCTTCGTCTGCGATGTGATGAATGCCCGCATCCAGCGCTTCACCCCCGACGGCAAGTTCCTCTTGAAATTCGGCGAGCGGGGCGACTCTCCGGGCAATTTCGCCCTGATTAAGGGGGTGGCACTGGATTCCGAAAACCACGTCTATGTCACCGACGGCAAGGCGAACACCATTATCATCTTCTCCGACAAGGGGGAGTTTCTCACCACCCTTGGCGCAACCTTTGCCATCGAGGCGGGCTCCAAGGTCACCCCTGGCGGCTTTCTGGTCCCCCAGGGGATCTATATCGACAAAAACGATACCATCTTTGTGGTGGACCAGCTCAACCACCGCTTCCAGAAGTTCCAGTACCTGACCGAACGCTACCTGCGGGAGCACCCCATTGCCGGCTATCAACCCCCCGCTAAACCGGGGGCAAGCCTGCCGGTGAAATAACGGGGTTCTCCGTAAAAAGACTGTTGTTAGTTTCTAATGAACATTGGCATCTCGGGCTAAGGGGGCGAAATCAGGGCATTCTAACGGCTAGCCGACGGTGGCATGTCTGTTGCAAAATACCCAGTTAAATAAGTTACACGAATAAACTGAGGGAAAGGGGTGATGGCAACAGCAAACCGAAATTCCGACTGATCCTCGCTTTATTTGGTAACACTAAACCCAGAGAAAGGAAAAAAAATGAAAAAAATTGTATTGTTGACCGCAACACTCATCATGACCGCCTCCATGGCCTACGCGGGGAGCTCGCTGATCAGCGGGACTAAGCACAACCTCTCAGTAGGGAGCGGCAACCTCGTCAAGTCCGGCGCTTCGGACCAGATCTGTATCTTCTGCCACACCCCGCATAACGCGGTGCGGAACATCCCGCTCTGGAACCGTAACAATCCGGCGAATCTCGCTCTGTTCAAGTTCTACACCTCCAGCGCGACCCTGACTGCAGCGGCCAAAGGGGCCTCCTTTGATGCCAACAGCATCTCGCTCTTCTGCCTGAGCTGCCATGATGGCAATACTGCCATCGGCGGGTCGGTTGTCAGGAACCAGTCCGGGCAAGTTTTGGCGATTGCTAACAGTACCAATTCGACGAGTGATATGCTGAACGCCACTAGCACCGCAAACCTTGGCACCGATCTGACCAATGACCATCCGGTCGGCTTCAGCTATGTGACCGCTCAGACTCAGGATAGTGCTGGACTGAAGGTATTGCCCGCCAACTCCAACATCCAGCTTTTCAACACCGCCACCAAGACCAGCCAGCTGGAGTGCGCTTCCTGCCACAAGGTCCATGACAACACCGTGCAGCCGTTCCTCCGCACTACCATGTCTGGCAGCGCCCTCTGCCTTGCTTGCCATATCAAGTAATATTGTTGCTATGTAGCTTCAAGGGCGGGATTTATTCCCGCCCTTTTTTTTGGGTTTTCAAAGATTAAGGCAACTGAATAAGATGACTGCAAACTAAAGAGCTTTACAATAGGCTCAGTCTTTATGCCGGCACCCCGCGAAGCTTTTCCCGCTTGTAACTATCCCTGTTTTTATGCTAGGTTAACACCCTCGAAAAGGTGTCCAAACTGCCGTTTGCCGCACTGTTGGCTCAATGGAGATTGAATGATCAAGCGCGCGTTTCCCTTCCTCCTCTATATTTACTTGTTGCTGTTGTTCGCCGGCTGTGCCGGCGAGCAGCAGAATCTGCCAAAGGAAAGGTTTTTCTGGCCGCCATTGCCGGATCGGCCGCGCATCGAATGGCTAGGGGCTTACAGCAGTCAGCTCGACCTTCCAACAACCAGCTGGCGTCAATTTAAAGAGCAGTTGTTTGGCGCGGACGTGCCCATTACCTTTAAACGACCGATCGACATCAGATCAGACGGTGCCGGCAGGGTCTATCTGACCGATCCGGCGATTCCGGCGCTGGTCCTCTATGACTTCAACGAACGGGAGCTCTCCTCCCTGCCGAAGCGAGGCAGCGATGTGCAGCTGCTTGCACCCCTGACGGTTGCTCTCGATGGTGACGGCAACGTTTATGTGGCGGATGGTCGCCTGAACGGGGTGGTGGTTCTGGACCGGAATGGTGATTACCTCCGGCAGATCGACACCAGCAAGCAGATCGAGCGGATCTCGGCCGTTTCGATCGATGCAAAGCGAGGTCGGCTGCTGGTCACCGATACCAAGGGGCAGCGGGTGGGGGTGTTTTCCTGTGCCGGTCCGTTTCTGTTTGCCTTTGGCAAGCCTGGTGGGGGGGACGGGGAGTTTAACTTTCCGGTGGCCGTTACCGTCAATACCATGGGGGAGATCATCGTCGCCGACGCCATGAATGCCAGGATCCAGGTCTTCGATGGTGAGGGGCGGTTTCTCCGCACCTTCGGCCAGCGCGGGTCTGGAGATGCAGATTTTGAGCTGATCAAGGGGGTGGCGGTTGATTCGGACGACAACATATATGTTACCGATGGTCGCCAGCACCAGATCAAGATCTTTAGCCGCAGTGGCGAATTTCTGATGCCGCTGGGGGGGAAGTACGATGTATCAGCTTCCGGCAAGACCGGCCAGGGGGGGTTTGTCCTCCCCCAGGGGATCGATATCGACAAGAACGACACCATCTATGTGGTTGATCAGTTGAACCGGCGTTTCCAGGTGTTTCAGTATCTGTCCGCCGGCTATCTGCAGCAGCATCCGCTCCCGGCTGTGTCTTCTAAGTAGTTCCCTTCGACTCCGCTCAGGGAACGTGCGTGCGCTGAGCGGAGTCGAAGCGCTTATTCTATTAGTTACCTCCCGTCAAATCGTCGACAAAGCGGCGTGGGGCGCTAAGTACGATAATCAGCGCTTCATCAGCGTTTCCAAGGATGACAAACTTGCAATTGGTGGCAGTGCCAACGATAATGCCGGTGCTGAGCAACGCGTTATTTAACCGTAACGGGCAAGCCAAATGACCAGAGATAACCCGTCGGCCAAAGATTAGTAATGGCAAATATAAAACACCTGTAAAATCAGCTTGTTACGGTCGCAGATTGGGCCATTTTGTTGACTAGCGAGGCATGATCTTTGCAATCCTGACTGTTTAATGAATACGCCGGACCTGCGATGCCCATGCCTGAACAGTCAAAGCCCAACCAGAACCGCCCTGCGATAGAGACATGACCATTAAACCCCTTAATCGAATAGCATCGCTCACCGGCCGGGCGGTTTGCTCCCTGCTGGCTGTTGTGTTATTCCCTGGTATTGCCGCTGCAGGGCTTAGCGGGGTTGCCGAACTTGGTTACGTGAAGTACGATAGCGAGATTAATGGCACGAAGAACATCGATGCAAGCACATTTCAGCAGCGCTATTCACTTCTCTACGACACTGCCGGCACCATTGGCGATGCGCGCTTCGGCCGCTACAAGCTCGGGCTTGGCTACGAATGGGCCTCGTTCGATACCAGGATCAAATCCCCCGCCGACGATTCAAACCCCGCCATCAGCGCTGGCCATGTGCTGTTTCTGGGGGAGGTGGTGGTCGATCCGAAGGAGATTCCCCTCCGCTTCAAGGCATACAGCCGCGATCTGAGCCGGACGACCTTCATTGCCGACACGGTTACCACTCTCGCCGACACCACTGACCGTCTCCTGGCGCCCGGCTTGACCACCAGCCTGCTGGACGGCACGCATATCTCGAGCGGGGCGACCCTGGTGCTTGGAGTAAAGAACGGCATGACCAACGGCTATTCCTCCATCTACCGGGAGCTGCCGATGCTGCTCCTTGACTACAAGGACGAGATTGTCCGTGATCTGAAGAGCCAGACCCCGACTGATACGCGGCTGAGCAAACTGGCCTTTGTCAGTCTCAACAAAAAGGACAACTGGTTCCACTACCGGCGCATCCAGTACCGGGACTACATCGATAAAACCAATGATTATCTGGATAACGAATTTCAGCTGGGAACCGTGGATGAGACCCAGTCCCGCCGCTGGATCGATTTCACCAACTGGATCAAGATTTCCACTGATCTGCAGTTTACCACCCACAATGTTGCGTCGATAAAGGACTCCGAGCAGTATGACGTGAATTTATTTGCAATTGCCACGCGTAGTACTTGGGAAGGGCGCACCTTCAACAATTTCACCCGGACCATGCATTTCAGCGGTAACACAGGTGTCGAGTATTCGCGGCGGATTCCCGTCTATTTGAACGGCATCTGGGGGGCGGACACCGATTGGCGTGTCACCATCGCCTCGGAGGAGGATCAGAAAAAGCTCCTGTTTGATCGGTCGAGCAAGCGGGATAATCTCGCCTCGTTCCGGGTAGACACTTTCAAGCTGTCGCCGTTTACCCTCGCCCAGGCCTTTTCCGTTGAGCGCTACGAATTTACTGGGCAAAAGAGCCTGGTGCTCGACTCGACCACCGAAACCGCCAGTACCAGGAGATTCTCCGATATATATGCGCTGGCGGCCAGCTATAACATCAAAAATACCGAGACCGAGACAGACTTGACCACCGATAATTATCTGACCCAGACGTTCACCGGCCGTGGCAACTACACTCCTTCGCGTAGCCTGCGGTTCACCCTGGACCAGACCGTGGCAAACGCCATCGGCCAACGGAGTGCGTCAGCAAGCCCAACCATAGCGGCCAATTCCCTCTTTTCCAGCAGCACAAACAGCTCCCTGTTTCGCGCAGATCCCACCACCGGTTATACCCGCTCGATAACCACCCTTGCCACCGACTGGCAACCCGCGGCACGGTTACGGATCGGCCTGAGCGGTTCAGAGGACATCCTCTGGACGCAGGGCCAGCCAGGGGACTATTACACGACAGTCCGGAATACAGTGGATTACACTAGGGCCGATCTAGTCCTGAACTTGACCAACTCGGCGACCCAGCGGGTGCAGGGGGATCTCCACGACTATTCTGTGAGTGTCGAGGGGAAAGGGAGTTACACGCCGAATCGCACCGTTGCGGCGACACTCCGGAGCATTTATGGCAAGGAAAAGAGCGGCGGAGCGGAGTTGAGCCGGCTGGAAATCAGCGAGGGATTCAACTACTATCTTTACACCTCAAACGGGGTGAGCCGCCGGCTGCTTGAGGTGAATCAGGGGATCGAGCACACCCAACTCGACTACACGACCAACGGCCAGTCCGAAACCAGGACTGCCTTCACCCTCGGCTGTAGATATTATCCGCTACGCCAGCTGTTTGTGGCGTCGACGGCAAAATATTCGCTGGTTGCCCCTGGTGACATCAAGGAACTGATCTCCACCTCTTCGCTCGGGATGAGTTTCAGCAAGCTGCAGGCGAGCCTTGACTACAGCTACGGAAAGCGTTATGGTGGCGACAATCGGGTGGAAAACCGGTTTGCCGCTAATCTGAAGAAACAATTCTAAACGCAAGTTCGACAGCTTAATCACAGAGAAACCGGGTGTGGCCCGGTTTTTCTTTTGCCAGGAGCAGAGCCAGAAACTATGCCGAATGTTTCGATCATCATACCGGTAAAGCCGGGTGGCGCGGTAAAGGCGCTGGAAAATCTACGCGAGATCAGCTGGCCGGCCGGTTCCTTTGAAGTTCTCATCGCGGAAGGGAGCTGTCCGAGCCGGCAGCGTAACCACGCGGCCAAGTGCGCCAGCGGGGAGATTCTCTATTTCCTTGATGACGATTCCCAGGTGGTACCGGAATTCCTGCAGACGGCGGTCAGCCACTATGGAGATCCTGCCATTGCCGCAGTCGGCGGACCGTCGCTGACCCCGGCAACCGATACTCCACTGCAACAGGCCTTTGGCCTGGCGCTTGCCTCGCCGTTTGGTGGCGGTGCTGTTCGCAATCGCTATCGGCAGAGCGGCTCCGTAAGGGACGCCGGGGACAACGAACTGATCCTTTGCAATCTCAGCTTCCGCCGGCAGGTTTTCCTCGACCTGGCCGGCTTTGACGAGCGGCTCTATCCCAATGAAGAGAACGCTCTGATGTCCCGGCTGCAGCAGAGTGGCTGGCGCATGATCCATGACCCGGCGTTGGCGGTCAAGCGGAGCCAGCGGCAGACCTGGCGGGCTTTTGTCCGGCAGTTTTTTACCTACGGGAGGGGGCGCGCCGAGCAGACCCTTCTCTATGGGGGGGGTGGCCTCACAACCTTCGTGCCATCGCTGTTTCTCCTCTATCTCTGTACGCTCCCGCTGATCCATAACCCTGTTTACTCTCTGCCGCTTTTGTGCTATGCAATACTAGCTCTCATCTTCGCCTCCATGGCGGCAGCCAGCTCCGGCCGGCTCTGGGCACTGCCCCGGCTGCTGCTGGTGTTCCCGGCGCTTCATCTTACCTACGGCGCCGGCATGCTGCTCGGACTGGTGGCACCGCGCTTCAGGAATAAAGCGCCGAACCCAGGCGAAGTAACGCTAATCAGGGTAAAAGAGCCGGGGGGCGCCTGGTTGGACCGAGGTCAAGGCCACTAACCGGACAGGATAAACGTGATGCACAAACTGTCGCTGACAAAACCATATATTTTTCTCTTTATTTTCATGATTACGGCTGCCGTCTACGGCAATACCTTCCGCAACCAGTGGACCTACGACGACATGCCGGTGGTGGTGCAGAACCCGGACGCGCACAGCATCAGCGGCTTTCTGGAAAACCACCGGCCTGGCCGGCCCCTGCGGGAACTGACCTACATCCCTGAATATCATTTGTTCGGTAGCGATCCTGCCGGCTATCATATCCAGCAGCTGCTCTGGCACGCCGCCAACGGTCTCCTGCTCTTCCTGGTGCTGTCCGGGCTCGGCATCGAGGCGCCGTTTGCCCTGGTCGGCGTCCTGCTGTTCCTGCTCCATCCGCTCCAGGCTGAATCGGTCGCCAATATCTCCCATCGCAAGGAGTTGCTCGCCGGTTTCTTCTGTCTGGCGGCACTGCTGGCGTACCTGAAGGGGCTTGCAGCGAGCGGCTTGCCCCGGCTATGGCGGCTGGTCCTTAGTGCGCTATTCTTCTACGCGGCGCTCCTCGCAAACCAGACCGCCATCACTTTCCCGCTGATCATTATACTTTACGAGCTGCTCTGGCTCAAAGGGACAGAGCGGCTCGTCCTCAGGCGCCCCTGGCTGTTGGCCACCTTGCTGCTGGCCGCGGTTGTGGTGATGTTTGTCCGGTACAGCTCCATGTTCAACAGGCAGGCATTGCTGGCGATCTATTCGAAGAACGGCTTTATTGCCGCGGATAGCTACCTGCCACTCTATCTGGCGGACCTCAAGGCCTTTGGCTTTTATCTGTATAAGATCATCCTGCCGGTGAAGCTGGCGCCGGAGTACGTGATCCAGTTTGCCGAGACGCCGTTCCAGGCGTTGGCCTGGCTGTCACTGGCGCTGCTGGGCGGAGTCGTTGCTGCAGCAGTTCTGCTCAGGAAGCGGCTGCCGGCCGTGACGTTCGGCATTGGCTGGTTTCTGGTCATGTATCTGCCGGTGGCCAATCTCGTTCCGGCCGGTTATATTGTGGCTGACCGCTATATGTACCTCTGCCTCCCCGGAGTGGCCATGGTTAGCGCAGCGCTGCTACAGAAATACGCGGGGCGGAGAGTCATGTCTGTGGCTGGCGCGCTACTGGTGCTGCTGGCGATTTTGACCATCGTCCAGAACAGCTATTGGCACGACGAGCATAGCCTCTGGCGGCATGCGGCGCGGGTGAATGACAATTCCACCTGGGCCCAGGAATCGGCCGCCCTGAGCTACTACCTCACCGGCGAACTCGACGAAGCTTTGCGTCATGGGCAACAGGCGCTGGCCCTGAACCGGTTCAATACCCGGGCCTATCTGACCCTGGCCAAGATAGAGGAAAAGCGGGGAGAACTGGCAGAAGCACTGCAGAATTATGAGATGTTTATCGAGGTCGGGGGAGCCGAGTACCCGACCGAGGTGGCGGCAGTCATGGGTCGCCTCCCCTACCTGCGCGAACAACTGCAACAGACACTGAAGGGGAAGAGGGGTTGAGCGTGGATTTAAGTATCGTCGTACCCATTTATAACGAGGAAGAGAATATCCCGGCGCTTCATGAAAGCGTCAGCCGGGCCATGGCCGGAAACGGGGTCGACTATGAGCTGATCCTGGTCGACGACGGATCGAGTGACGGCTCGTTCCGGCTTTTGAGCGAGCTTGCGGCCAGGGACCAGCGGGTCAAGGTGATCCGCTTTCGCCGCAACTTCGGCCAGACCGCGGCCATGGCCGCCGGCTTCGATGCCGCCAGCGGCAAGGTGGTGGTCCCCATGGACGGCGATCTGCAGAACGACCCGTCGGATATCCTGCACCTGCTGGCAAAGGTCAACGAAGGGTACGATGTGGTCTCCGGCTGGCGTAAAGAGCGCCGCGATACCTTCATCAACCGGAAGCTCCCGTCGATCCTGGCCAACGCCCTCATCTCCCGGCTGACCGGCGTCCATCTCCATGATTACGGCTGCACGCTCAAGGCATACCGGCGGGAGGTGCTGGATGGAATCAATCTCTACGGGGAGATGCACCGCTTTGTTCCAGCCCTCGCCTCCCAGATCGGGGCCAAAGTCGCTGAGATCCCGGTGAAGCACCATCCACGGCTGCACGGCACGAGTAAATACGGCATCTCCCGCACCATGCGGGTAGTACTGGATCTGATGACGGTGAAATTCCTCCTCTCTTACTCTACCAAGCCGATCCAGCTATTCGGCAAATGGGGAATTTATACCCTGGCCGCTGGATTCCTCACTGGCGGGACTACCCTGTATATGAAACTGTTCGAGCATGTGAGCATGAATCGGAATCCCCTGCTGATTCTTACGGCTTTTCTCATGTTCATGGGGGTGCAGTTTATCGTGCTCGGGCTCCTGGGCGAAGTGAATGCCCGCACCTATTATGAGACCCAGGGGAAGCCTATTTATGTGGTGCGCGAGCGGATCAACTTTGGGGACCGGTAGTCAGGGACCAGGGACCAGGGACCAGGGACCAGTCGCGTATAGGGGATGGCTCGATGCGGGATCATAAGGAACTGGAAGTTTGGAGAGGAAGCGTTGGACTGGTGACAGAGATCTACGCAATCACACGTCTGTTCCCGAAAGAAGAGATATATGGGCTGACGAACCAATTACGAAGGGCAGCGGTTTCCATACCCTCGAATATTTCTGAAGGGGCGGCTCGGCAAACCAGTAAGGAGTTCGTGCAATTTCTATACATAGCCTTAGGGTCGGCGGCCGAAATCGAGACACAGCTTATTATCGCAGAGAATTTGCGCTATCTCGACGGAGCCGAAACCCTGCTCGTCAAGGTGGCCTCCGTGCGAAAAATGCTCCATGGCCTGATCCGTCATTACCGAACCAAGTGAGCCACCAATGACTAGCTTTTCCATGGTCGCCGATCGCCGGTCTTCAAATCCTGGTTCCCAGTCCCCGGTCCCCGGTCCCATTAAAATCCTCATGCTCGCTCCAACCCCCTACTTCGCTGACCGCGGTTGCCACGTCAGGATTTACGAGGAGGCACGTGCCCTGGTGGAGCTTGGCCAGGAGGTGCAGATCGTCACCTACCATCTCGGCAGGGACATGCATGGCATTCCAACCTGGCGCATTGCCGCCATTCCCTGGTACCGGAAACTCGCCGCTGGACCGTCCTGGCATAAGCCCTATCTCGATATCCTCCTGTTTTTCACGGCACTCAAGGTGGCCCGTCGGTTCAAGCCCGACCTGATCCATGCCCATCTCCATGAAGGGGCGTTTATCGGCATTTTTCTGAAATTTTTCCTCAAGGTGCCGCTGCTGTTCGACTGCCAGGGGAGCCTCACTGCCGAACTGATCGATCACGGCTTTTTCAGGAAAGGGTCGCTCCTTCACCGGGGATTTCGCCTCATGGAGGGGTTCATCAATCGCCGCGTCGATTTAATCATTACCAGTTCAACTGCGTCCGCAAAGCAACTGCGCAATGATTGGCAAATGCCTGAGGGAAAGGTCCGGGCGCTGATCGACGCAGTTGATACGGAAATATTCAGGCCCTACCCACAAGATAAGGCGCGCAGGGCTCTCGGTATTACCCCCAACGTGCCATTGGTCGTCTACCTCGGTGTTCTCAACGCCTACCAGGGGGTTGACCTCCTGCTGGAGAGCGTCAGGATCTTGCAGGAGCGGGGAAAGCCGTTACATTTTCTGATTATGGGCTTTCCTGACGAGACGTATCGCAAAAAGGCCGTGGAACTGGGCGTTGCCAAATTTATAACCTTTACCGGCCGGATCGATTACGGCAAGGCGCCACTCTATCTTTCCGCCGGCGACCTCGCGGTCTCGCCGAAGATCTCACTGACTGAGGCCAACGGCAAGCTCTTCAACTACCTTGCCTGCGGACTCCCCACCGTGGTGTTCGATACCCCGGTCAACCGTGAAATTCTCGGCGAGGCAGCGGTCTTTGCAGCATATGGCGACGCCAACGACCTTGCCGACAATCTCGATGGGCTCATGCAGGATCACGGCAGGCGTGCCGAGCTGGCCAAGTTGGCAAGGCAACAGGCCGAACAGGAGCATTCCTGGCAGGTAAGGGGAGAGGAGCTGCTCGAGATCTATCGCCGCTGTCTGGAAACATCTCCTTGAAACCAACGATAGTCTTTTTTTGTTGCCATTAATTCGGCTTTTTAGTATGTTCATAGCATGAACGACAACGATGAAAAGGTGCTTGACACCTACCGCGCCTTCCAGCTCATGGCCGAGATCGCCAATGAAGAGCCGGTTTCCCAGCGGGAACTGGCGCGCCGTCTCGGCATTGCCCTGGGGCTGGTCAATTCCTACATGAAGAACCTGGTTGCCAAGGGGTATGTGCGGGTCAAAAATTTTCCCAGCAACCGCTACGCCTACCTCCTTACCCCTCAGGGGGTTGCCGAAAAGAGCCGGCTTGCCTACCAGCACCTCTCCTATTTCACTAATCTCTATAAAATCACCAGGGACGACTATGTCTCCCTGTTCCAGACATTGCAGCGGGACGGGGTGAAGAAGGTGGCCTTCTGCGGCGTGGATGAAGTAACCGAGATCGCCTACCTCTCCCTGCGGGAAACAGCCATTGAGCTCTCTGTGGTGATGGATGACGAAAAGCGCGGCGAGAAGTTTTTTGACAAGACGATCGTACCCATTGCCATTGGGCTTCTGTCCGGCAAACACCGGGTCGTCATCACCTCGCTGAAGAAGGGGGCGGCGCTGCGGGAGCGGCTTGTGCAGCTGGGGGTTGATCCACAAACCATTTATATGGCAGGGGTTAGAGGGCTAGAGGGTTAGAAAGGGGCTTATCATGAAAGTGGTAATACTTGCTGGCGGTCTCGGGACCCGGCTCAGCGAAGAGACGGTGATTCGGCCGAAGCCGATGGTGGAGATCGGTGGCAAGCCGATTCTCTGGCACATCATGAAGATTTATTCCCACTACGGGTTCAACGATTTCGTTATCTGTCTCGGCTACAAGGGGTATTTCATCAAGGAGTACTTTGCGCATTATTTTCTGCATGAGTCCGATGTCACTTTCGATTTTCTGAATGAAAGCCAGCGTATCATCCATCATCATACGGCCGAGCCGTGGCGGGTCACCCTGGTGGATACCGGGATTGAATCGATGACCGGCGGACGGGTGAAAAGGGTGCGGCCATACCTGGAGAATGAACCGTTCATGCTCACCTACGGTGATGGTGTCGGTAATGTTAATATCACTGAACTTGTGGAGTTTCACAAGTCCCACGGCAAACTGGCCACGTTGACCACCACCCAGCCGAGCGGCAAGTTCGGGGCCCTTGACCTCGCAGCAGGGGACCGGGTTAACAGCTTTCACGAAAAACCGCGGGGCGATGGGAGCTGGATCAACGCCGGATTCTTTGTCATGCAGCCGGAAGTGCTTGATCTTATCACTGACGACAGCACAGTCCTGGAAAAGGAACCGTTGGAAGCGTTGGCGAAGCGTGGGGAACTGATGGCCTTTAAGCACCATAACTTCTGGCAACCCATGGATACGGTGAGGGACAAGATGCAGTTGGAGGAGTTGTGGAACAGCGGCAAGGCGCCGTGGAAAATTTGGTAATGCGCCGTGAGGCATTAGGAGTGAGGCGTGAACCATAATTCTTTCTGGCAAGGTAAGCAGGTCTTCTTGACGGGCCACTCTGGATTTAAAGGGTCATGGTTGAGTCTTTGGTTGAGCAGTCTGGGTGCTGACGTTACCGGTTACGCCCTGGAGCCGCCGACGGACCCGAGCCTGTTCGAGCTCGCGCGGGTTGGCGAACTGGTTACCTCAATCACTGCCGATGTGCGGGATCTGGAGCGGCTGAAGTCGGAGATGGGCAAGGCCTCTCCCGACATTGTCATCCATATGGCAGCCCAACCGCTGGTGCGGGATTCCTACAAGACCCCGGTGGAGACCTACGCGATCAACGTCATGGGGACGGTGCATCTTCTGGAAGCTGTCCGCGCATGCAAAACGGTCCGGGCGGTGGTCAATGTCACTACGGACAAGTGCTACGAGAACCGGGAATGGGTCTGGGGCTATCGCGAAAATGAGCCGATGGGAGGGCATGATCCCTATTCCAACAGTAAGGGGTGTTCGGAGCTGGTGACTGCAGCCTACCGCAATTCCTATTTCAACCCAAAGCAGTATGCCGAGCACGGCATTGCAGTTGCAACGGCGAGAGCCGGCAACGTCATCGGCGGTGGTGACTGGGCCACCGATCGCTTGATTCCCGACTGCGTCAGGGCTTTGCTTGAGGGAGAGCGGATAGCAATCAGAAATCCTCATGCAATAAGGCCTTGGCAGCATGTGCTTGAGCCCCTGAGCGGCTATCTCACCCTGGCGCAAAAGCTCTATGAGGAAGGATCGGTTTTTGCCGCAGGGTGGAATTTCGGCCCCAACGATGAGGATACCAAGCCGGTAGAATGGCTGGTGCAGAAGATGTGCGAAAAATGGGGAGAGAAGGCCTCCTTTGAAATCGACCAGGGGGAACACCCCCATGAGGCGCACTACCTTAAGCTCGACTGCTCCAAAGCAAAGGCGGAGCTTGATTGGCAGCCACAGTGGAGCCTGGAGAAGGCGCTGGAGAGCATTGTCGAGTGGACGCTGGCATACCGGCAAAAGGATGATGTACGCAAGGTCTGCCTGCGCCAGATAACGGAATATACGCGTTTAGTGCAATAGTGGGGGATGCCGGTGAACGATAAAGAACAGGAAAAACAGCTGCGGGAACACGCGATCCAGGCGGCGATCAAATATTACGCATTCCGGCACAAGCCGCAGAAGGCGTTTTTGCCGGGCGACCGTATTTCCTATGCCGGGCGGGTTTTCGACGAGAAGGAGATGGCAAACCTGGTGGATGCCTCCCTGGATTTCTGGCTTACCACAGGGAGGTACGCAGAGAGGTTCGAGAAGGAGTTTGCCGAGTTCATAGGGGTGCAGCACTGCTCGCTTACCAATTCCGGTTCATCGGCGAACCTGCTGGCATTTATGGCACTCACTTCGCAGAAACTTGGAGAGCGGCGCATCAGGAAGGGGGACGAGGTGATCACCGTGGCGGCGGGGTTTCCCACCACCGTTGCCCCGATCATCCAGTATGGCGCAGTACCGGTGTTTGTCGATGTTACTCTGCCGACCTACAACATCGATTGCAGCCTTTTGGAATTTGCCCTTTCCGATAAAACGAAGGCGGTGATGGTGGCGCATACCCTAGGCAACCCATTCGACCTCAGGGCGGTCAAGGAATTCTGCGACAGGCATAACCTCTGGCTCATCGAGGACAACTGTGACGCGCTTGGCTCCAGATATCTGTACCGGGGGGAATGGCGTTATACCGGCTCCATCGGCCATATCGGCACCTCAAGCTTCTATCCACCCCATCATATGACCATGGGGGAGGGGGGCGCCGTTTATACCAGCGATACCACACTCAAGCGTCTTGTCGAGTCGTTTCGGGACTGGGGACGGGATTGCTGGTGCCCTTCGGGCCGCGACAATACCTGCGGAAACAGGTTCACGCAACAGTTTGGCGAACTCCCCTATGGTTACGACCATAAATATGTCTATTCCCATTTCGGCTACAACCTCAAAGTCACCGATATGCAGGCAGCGATCGGCTGTGCCCAGCTGGAAAAGCTTCCCTCCTTCATCGAGGCGCGGAAGAGGAACTGGCAGCTGCTTCGCGAGGGGCTACATGATCTGGCTGAGAAGTTTGTGCTCCCCGAGCCGACGGAGAATTCCGACCCTTCCTGGTTCGGGTTCCTGCTAACGGTTCGGGAGAAAGCAGGCTTCACCAGGGAACAAATAGTCAATCATCTGGAGTCAAAAGGGATCCAGACGAGAATGCTGTTTGCCGGCAATCTCATCAAGCACCCCTGTTTCGACAAGATGCGGATGACAGGGGAAGGTTTCCGGGTTGTCCCCAACTTAACCGCTCAATATTTCAGCGCGTCAACTCCGCTTCCGGTCACGGAAGCCATCATGCGGGACACCTTCTGGATCGGCGTATACCCGGGAATGACCGATGAGATGATTGCATTTATGTTCGAGACTATCCGGGGATTCTGCAAGAGATGAGAATCCTGGTCACAGGAGCAACCGGATTCATTGGTGCTTGTCTAGCACGCCGAATGGTGCATGATGGCCATGAAGTCCATATATTTTCGAGGGAACATTCGTATACATGGCGTATTGCTGATCTGATGACCGATATCCGTGACCATCGAGCGGATCTTCGTGATGCTTCAGCGATTGATGCCGCCGTTTTGCGGATAAAGCCCGAGGCCATTTTTCACCTTGCCACCTATGGGGGGTTCGCATCCCAGCAAGACGGCGTCGAAATATTTCACGCCAATTGCATTGGAACCATGAATCTTGTGAAGGCTTGCGAAAATATCGATTTCTGCTGCTTCGTAAATACGGGGAGCTCTTCGGAATATGGGATTAAAGAACGCCCGATGCGGGAAGACGACCTTCTCGAGCCCGTTGGCGATTATGGTGTTACCAAAGCAGCTGCGACGCTGTTCTGCCGTTCTGAGGCAGTGCTGAAAGGGCTTCCCCTGGTGACGTTCCGCGTTTTTTCTCCCTATGGGCCATGGGACGATCCGAAGCGCATGATACCGTACGTTATTTCCTCCATACTGCTCAACAAACCGCCTGCCCTTGCAAAGCCCGATTCTGTCCGGGATTATATCTATATCGACGATGTTGTCGATGCCTATGCAGGGATATTGAAGACGCAGGTGCAACCGGGTGAGATCTACAATATCGGCAGTGGTCGTCAGTCGACCATCGGTGAGGTAGTACGGCTCATCTGCGATATTCTTCCTGGTGTTGATCCCCAATGGGGGACTGCCCAGTTGCAACGGCCTGAGCCGAAAACCTGGGTTGCGGATGTCGCAAAAATAACCTCAGCCACTGACTGGCGGCCGGAAACGCGGCTTGCCGATGGATTGGCAAAGACAATCGACTGGATGAGAGATAATGTCGGTCATTACAACTAATTTGGAAACGGAAAATCAACATGAAACTCTCTGATTACGTCATCGACTTTATAGTCAAGCAGAAAGTCTCCCATATCTTCGAATTCATCGGCGGGGCGATCACCCACCTGCTGGATTCCACCTATGACCGGAAGGATATTGATTGCGTTTCTGTGCACCATGAGCAGTCCGGTGCCTTTGCCGCCGAAGCGTATGCCCGGATAAACGGCCGGCTGGGGGTGGCGATGGCAACCAGCGGCCCCGGCGCACTGAACATGGTTACCGGCATCGGCAGCTGCTGGTTCGACTCGGTCCCCTGCCTGTTCATCACTGGCCAGGTGAATACCTATGAGTACAAGTTCGATCGGCCGGTGCGACAGATCGGCTTCCAGGAGACCGACATCGTCAGTGTGGTGAAGCCGCTGACCAAATACGCGGAACTGGTGGTGGATGCAGAAACGATCCGCTATCATCTGGAAAAGGCCGTATATCTGGCTCAAAGCGGCCGACCGGGGCCGGTTCTCTTGGACATTCCCATGAACGTTCAACGGGCCCAGATCGAACCGGACAAGTTGATGGGTTTTCTCGGTTCCGCCGAGCATCGGTCGCTGCAGGCTTCCCCCGGCTGTGACCGGGAGCGGATTGCCGAGGTGGTGCGGCTCTTGGCCGCCGCCAGACGCCCCATCATCCTTGCCGGCGGGGGAGTGCGGACGGCCGGTGCGACCGCTGAACTGGCCAAGCTGGTGGCAGAAACAGGGATTCCGGTTGTGACTTCCCTCATGGGGCTCGATGCACTGCCCCACGACAACCCTGCCTTTTTCGGGATGATCGGCGCTTACGGCAACCGCTTTAGCAACATGGCCCTGGCGAACAGCGATTTTTTGCTGATCCTCGGCGCCCGGCTCGACTCCCGGCAGACCGGCACTCGGCCCGATACTTTCGGCCGTGCCGCCCGCAAAGTCCACGTCGATATCGACCCGTTCGAACTGAATGCCAAGGTAGCAGTGGACCTGGCGCTCAACTGCGATGTCGGCTCATTCCTTGCTGCCCTGAACGGTGTCCTGGCCGATTCGGCCAAACCGGACCTGGCCGGCTGGTACCGGGTCATCAGCGGCTACCGGGAGCGCTATCCGACCCGCTCTAGTGAAACCGAATTCCCGGGCATCGAGCCGAATGGCTTCATGGAGCTTTTGTCCGCCCATTGTGCTCCCGGTGACATGGTCTGTCTCGACGTGGGGCAGAACCAGATGTGGGCCGGCCAGTCATTCCGGCTCAAAGAGGGGCAGCGGATGCTGATCTCCGGCGGCATGGGGGCCATGGGCTTTGCCCTCCCGGCGGCACTGGGGGCGGCCAAGGCAGCGCCCGGCCACAATGCCGTGGTGATTTGCGGGGACGGCGGCATTCAGGTCAACATCCAGGACCTGGACACCATCGTCAACCATCGTCTGCCGGTGAAGATGTTCATTCTGAACAACGGCTGCCTTGGCATGGTCCGCCAGTTCCAGGACATGTATTTCGGCGGCCGCCAGCAGTCGACGGTCATAGGCTACGGCTGTCCCGACCTGGTGAAAATCGCCGAAGCCTACGGGGTCCCCGCCTTTACCATTACCACTCTGGATGGCGCTGCGGAGATAATTGCCCAGGCGTTGCAGCTGGAAGGCCCAGCCTTCGTAGATGTGAAGCTGGAACAGACAACCTGCGTCAATCCAAAGCTGGTGGTCAACCGTCCCCTTGAGGACATGTCGCCGCATCTGGAGCGGGAAGAGTTGGCGAGGGAGATGCTGATCGAGTTGGTGGAAGAGGGGGAAGTGCCGAAGTGAAGCCCGTTGCCACAATGACATAAGCACAGATTTGAAGGAAAACCTCCGTTTTTTATTGCCCTTGAAGTGAGTGCTATCAGGGGTGGGTGAATTCAAATTGCAAGTGCACCATGTAGAGCTTGGGTGAAAACCTCATGTGGAGTCTGGTAACTGAGACATTTACGAGGTCTGTGGTTCAGCCGTTCAACAGCCTCTGCAATTGCTTCGCCTGTAATCTCCCGAA
>JANXYN010000175.1 GCA_025356035.1 Geobacteraceae bacterium | reverse complement strand
GGGCATAGCTGAGTGATAGGGTGGAAAAAAGATAGCTAAAATCATCCCTGAATGAGGTGTCGAGCGGGGTGACTTCCCCCGTTCCCCGCTCGCCTTTGTCATAGCCAAGGGTAAAACGAAGATTCCCCCGGTCCTCCAGATCCCACTGCAGCTTAGTGTAAAAATTTTCCTTATCCGCATCTGTTTTGGTGGTCAAGCCGTCGGAAAGGAGCTTGCCCGCCGAAAGGTAGTAACCGAACTTGCCGAGGGTACCGGCGGCCTCTCCCCGGTAGTCGCCGGTGTTACGCTCGCCGACGGAGGCGGAGACGGTCCCGGTCCCCTTCTTCTCTTCGACTGGGTTTTTGGTGATGATGTTGATGATCCCCCCCAGGGACGACCCCCAGGCGGAGGAGGCGGGCCCCTTGATGATCTCGATCCGCTCGATCTGCTGGACCGGGATGGCGCCGATATCTGCACTGCTGCTGGCGAGGTTGTTCTGGCTGACCCCATCGATCATCACCAGCACATGCCTCGGATCGGACCCCTGGATATAGGGATCTGCCTGGGTGCCAGGCCCCCCCCGCAAGTCCACTTGCACGCCTGGGATAATATTGAGAATATCAGCCAGGGTGTGGGCATTGATCGCCTCGATCTCCTTCCTGGTGACAATGGTAATGTTCTCCGCCACCTGGGAGATCGGTTTGGGGGTTCGGCTCGGGGTGACCACTAGGTCGGAGTCCCGGTAGAACATCCGGAGGGTCTGCATCTCCTCGTCCGCTGCCGGAGATTCGGCGTGGACCGGGGATGTGCAGCAGAGTTGAACCAGCAGCAAACAGAGCCAGAGATTGGTTTTGGTCATTGAATACCTCATCGCAGACGCCTAACAGCTGAGATTACCCGGTAGTTGAATGCAAAAAAGCCGCCAAAGATTGATCAATAGACGTCATTGATTCTTTGGCGGCTCGACTGGCGTATCAAACAGCGACGGCCTCGTCTGGGAATGACGATTTTCCAGGGCACATCCTGTCAAATGTAGCCTCGTGGCTCTGCGTCCCTCGGTTTCCCGCGGTTTGCTCTGAGCAAAGATATTTTAATATTAGGAAACTAACATTACAGAAACGGCTTGTCAAGCGGCAAAAACTATCATCGTCACCATTCCAGACTGAGCTGATGCCAGTTAGCGCTGGTCAAGGCTGTACGCAACACCGCCTGGGGCTCCCCCGAACAAAACAATTAAAACTGTTGACAACCTCCCCACCAAAGGCCAAAATTAGCCTGCTTAAACACTACTCACCATGGAGTCCTCCAAGCCTTGTTCCAGCCCCGCCTACAGACCTCCGGACCTAAAACGACCAGAATGCTGGTGGTTTCAATCTCCGCTTTCCTCTTGCTGGCTGGCTCCACCGCCATCGCCCAGGAAGTTCTGGTGGTACAGAGCTTGAAGGTGGGACCTTACGATGACGCGGTTCGCGGCGTGAAGAGCACCACCACCGGCAATATCAATAAACTCCTGGTCTCAGATCTGGCTCGGGATGAGGTAGTCAAAACCATCAGGGAAACCCGCCCCGATGTGATCCTTGCCATCGGCGCCGATGCGCTGGGCAAGGTGAGAACTATCAAGGATATCCCCATTGTGTATCTGATGGTGTTCAACCCCCAGGCCATCATCCGCGAGGGGAACGAAAACATCACCGGCATCAGCATGAACATCGCGCCGGAGTACCAGTTATCGACCATGCGCAAGGTTTTGCCCGACCTGAAGCGGGTCGGTATCCTCTATGATCCGGCCAAATCCGGCCAGCTGGTGAAAAAGGCCCGCGAAGCTGTCGAGGGAACAGGCATCGAGCTTCTGGCGAAGGAGGTGCGCTCTCCCAAGAACGTGCCCGCTGCGTTAAACAGCATGAAAGGGAAGATCGGCGCCTTATGGATTCAGCCAGACGCCACCGTGGTAACCCCAGAGACCATTGAATGCATGCTGCTTTTCTCCCTGGGAAACCAGGTCCCCATTTTCGCCTTCTCTGACCAATACGTAGAAATGGGCGCATTCATGTCCCTGGACATCGACCCTTATCAGTCGGGCAAGCAGGCAGGGGAGCTGGCAAACCGGCTGCTGGCGGGGGCTGATGTAGGCTGCGTTCCTGGCGGCGATACGCGGCGCGCACTGGTGACCATCAATCTGCGCGTCGCTAAAAAACTTGGTATCCAGCTAAATGACAATGTCGTCACAAACTTCAGAGTTGTTCGTTAGAGCGCATATGCCCGGCCTTCGCTATCTGAAAAAAATCAAGGAAAGTTTTGCCGCAAAGATTTTCACGGTCTTTGCGGTGTTGATCATCGTCGTCTCTACGGTATTTGCCACTTTCTTTATCCATCACCAGCGCAAATCCCTGACCGAGGCGATGATTAGCGAGGGGCACCTGCTTGCCAGAATGCTCGCCTACAACTCGAGGCTTGGGGTTTTTTCGGAAAACGAGATCCTGCTCAGGGATCCGCTCGAAGGGATTATCCAGCACGAAGGAGTTTTGCTGGCTGAGGTCTATACCGCTGATGGCAAGCTGCTGAAAGAAGTGGACCGCGACAGCTCTGCAATGTCGCAACGGCCGCCATCACTGTCGCCACAAGCGCAGAAAGTTATTTTCGCTACAGTGACCAAAACCAACACCTCGCTCTTTCAGGAGGGGTCCGATCACTTTGAGTTCTGGGCACCGGTCATTTCGACCAGCCAGTCGGCCTTTGGCGGTGATGAAAGCCTGTACTTCGAATCAAAACCGGCGCAACCAAGCGAATTGACCATAGGTTTCGTCAGGGTCGCCATTGACCGGACACTTTTCACCAGTCGATTGCACAGCCTGATTCTCAAGAGCGCACTGATTGCCTTTGGTTTCCTGCTAGTGGGTTCCGCGATACTCTATCTGGTGGTACAGAAGATCATCGAGCCGTTCAGCAGGCTGACTGAGGGGGTCAAGGCGCAAGGGAGCGAGGGGAAGCTGTCCAAGTTAGCCGTGGAAAGCCAGGATGAAATTGGCAGGCTCGCTATGGCCTTCAATACCATGGTAGAATCCCTGGCGAAGCGCGAACTTGAAAAACAGTTGCTCGAAGAGCAGCTCCGTCATGCGCAGAAGATGGACGCCATCGGCACCCTTGCCGGCGGAATCGCGCATGATTTCAACAACTTCCTCACCGCCATCATCGGTTATGCCAATCTGCTCCAATTGAACCTGCCACAGCCAGGAGAGTCTAGGGGTTATGCTGATCAGATTCGTGCCGCGGCCGAGCGGGCGGCTAATTTGACCCAGCGGCTCCTCGCCTTCGGCAGGAAACAGGCTGTCCACCCCCGGCCGTTCAACCTCAACGAGCAGATAATAACCCTGGGAAAATTGCTGACGACGCTCATTGGCGAAGATGTGGAGTTTTGCATCGAGCTGCAGAAGGGAAATTTGCTGATCATGGCTGACCCGGGACAGATCGACCAGATTTTGATAAATCTTGCCACTAATGCCAGGGATGCCATGCCCCGCGGCGGCAAGCTGACCATCACGACCAACACTACAGAATTGGACGATGAAGCAGCCAAGCAACATGAAAATGTCAGCGCCGGCAGCTATGCACGCTTAACCGTCACCGATACGGGGATCGGCCTGGACGAGAACATCCGGGAACGGATCTTTGACCCGTTCTTTACCACCAAGGAGGTAGGCAAAGGGACCGGTCTCGGCCTTTCCATGGTTTATGGCATCGTCAAGCAGCACCAGGGCTATATTGAAGTTGAAAGTGCGCCCGACAAAGGCGCCTCATTCAGCATATATATCCCCTTGATTGAAACGATGCTGGAGCCGGTCAAACGGCCTGCCCCCCTGATGCCGAAGGGAAATTTTGAGACGGTGCTGGTGGCCGAGGACGATTTCATCGTCAGGGCATATACCCGAGAGGTGCTGGAGAAGCATAACTACCATGTGATTGAGGCGGCCGACGGGATCGAGGCCGTTGCCAGGTTCGTCGATAACAAGGATCTCATCAGTGTGGTGCTCCTTGATGTCATCATGCCGAAAATGAATGGCAAGGAGGTCTTCGAGGAAATAAATGTAATCCGCCCCGGCATCAAAACCCTGTTCACCAGTGGCTACACCTATGACATCATCAACCGGAAGGGAGTTCACGACAAGGATATCAACTTCGTCGCCAAACCGGTACAAGCCGATGATCTGTTACTGAAGCTCCGCGAAGTCCTCAGCAATTAACGCGCTCATACTCCAAGTCCCGCTTATGGCTGCCGTCCAGCTCCTGTCTCATCCCCGAGGAAAGCCGAGAATCCCACTCCCTCCCGCATAATCGACCGGCTGCTCTTTTTTACCGGAGAGCACCTGTTTCAGTCTTCCATGGATGCCGAGCCGCTCCTCTGTCTTACTCGTATCGCCACCATAGAAACCTCGCGACACGTAGTCAATTTTGAAAAAAGCCATGGAGTTCTGCAGCTGTTCGGCCTGGGTTGCCAGTTCTTCGGCCGTGGCCGCAATCTCTTCTGCAATCCCGGCATTCTGCTGTACCACCTGGTCCAGTTGCTGAATTGCCTTATTGATCTGGGACGTCCCCGCATCCTGCTCGCGACTGGCAGTGCTGACTTCCTGCACCAGATCGGCGGTTCTTTGGATATTCGGCACGATCCGCGCCAGCATCGCGCCGGCCTTTTCGGCGACCTCCACACTGGAAGTGGAAAGGCCATTGATCTCAGCGGCCGCAAGCTGGCTGCGCTCTGCCAGCTTGCGCACCTCTGAAGCCACCACGGCAAAACCTCTGCCGTGATCACCAGCCCGAGCCGCCTCAATGGCGGCATTCAGCGCCAACAGGTTGGTCTGGCGGGCAATTTCTTCAATGATCGCAATCTTGCCGGCAATCTCCTTCATGGCCCTGACCGTCTCGGCCACGGCGATGCCACCTTCATGGGCATCATCCGCGGATTTTATCGCTATCATCACCGTCTGACTGGCGTTTTCGGCATTTTGCCTGATGCTGGTGGCCATTTCTTCCATGGAAGCGGCCGCTTCTTCTGCGGCTGCAGCCTGCTCAGACGCACCCCGCGACATCTGCTGGGAGCCTGCACTTAGTTCCTGGCTCCCCAGCGCTACGTTGTCAGCTGCTGCCTTTACTTCGCTTACAATTCCCTTCAGTCTCACCACCATCTGCTCCATAGCGATAAGCAGCTGGCCTGTCTCATCCTGACCGGTCACTTTGATCTGCACGTTCAGATTGCCGTCTGCAAGTTTGTTCGACGCCGCCACCGCTGCTTTCAGCGGCCCGATGATCCCTCGGCTTATGACCAGCGCGATTGCGCTACCAAACACGAGCGCCACCAGACTGAATACCAAGACCAGCTGCCGGCTATGGGCCAAGGAGCCACCGATCCTTTCTTCGTTCTGATCCTGATATTCCTTGGCGGCAGTAATCACCGGTTCTAAGTTCTCACGGATCTTTTTCATGGCAGGCACTGTCTCTGCCGCGAATACCGCATAGGCCTTATTTTTACCGCCAGAAACGGCTAACAGTGCCTTTATTTTTACCGCCGATTCATGCAGCCGCCGGTGCGGCTCCTCGATTGCCTTGAGCGCCCCCTTTATAGAAGGAAGCATCGTCTCGGCCTGCTGGCGGTGGTCACTGTAATACCATTTGCCCAGGGCGCATTTGTGTGGGTCGGTCTCCACATTGAGGCTGGCCGCCTTTCCCTCGATGAGGGCATTGCTGACCGTGTTCACCCAGCTCAGATGCCCCACCTCCTTTGCCAGCATTTCAGCCGCAAGATCGTTGGCCTTCCCCATTGTCCTCAGGTTGTCGGCAAACCACCCGGTGGCAACGACCAGGCCCATGCTCATCAGCATCACGAGCCCCATCATCACCCCGAAACCGATCCACAGCTTATGTCCCAGTCTGATATCGCCCCATCCCATGTGTAATCTCCCTCGTATTGTTGTAATCGGAACCGGAGCTGTCAAGTTCGGCCAGACAAACCCCATACAGTTACCCATCGGTTAACGGTTCGATTGCTTTAATAAAAGTTGGCTTTTCCCGGCAGGCAACAAGCAAGCATGCGGCAAGCGCGATTGCAATTTCCCTGGTTCACGCTAATCTTAAGACAACTGCTATTTTCGACCAGCTGACAGTACGGTGTTCGTTGCCAGAAGACCCGCCCACTGGCCGATCGTGGTCCGGAAGGAGACAGTGTGCCACTCATCTCTGAACCAATCGGAAAAATGCCGGCTTGCCTAATTCCTCTGCTTGCTCTGTTTTTCTGCGCCAGCGCAATTCTTGCTGGTCGTTCGACTGCGCATACCTTGCGGGATGAAACGTTGCCAAATATCGGGGTGGACGAAAAGCTCAATACCGATGTTCCGCTGGACCTGAGCTTTACCGACCAAAACGGCCAGCTGGTTCGGCTTAGGGATTACTTCACCGGCGGGCCAGTCATCCTTACCTTGAACTATTATTCCTGTCCGACACTCTGTCCGATAATCTTTCGCAACCTGAGCAATACGGTAATCGCCATCAAAGGGCTCTCCTTGGCTAAAGACTACCGGATCGTCACCGTCAGCATCGATCCGGACGAAACAATCGCGCGGGCCACAGCCAAAGCCCAGGAAACCTGGCGAATGCTGCCAGGCCTTGCCAATCACGCTAACCGATGGCCGTTTCTGACAGGAAATGCTGTGGCAATCGAACAATTGACCGGAGCCGTGGGGGTTCGCTACAAACAGCTGGAAAAGAACAACTTCGCCCACCCATCGGTAATTGTTATCCTGACCCCGGAGGGAAAGGTCGCCCGTTACCTCTATGGCATCGAGCAACCACCCTCGGTCCTGAAGCTCGCCCTGGTTGAGGCGGCCGGCGGCAAAATCGGCGGTTCCCCCTTCCTCAACCAGGTGCTCCTCTACTGTTACCACTACGACCCGGTGGGGAAGAGATACGGCCTGGCTGCGGTGAACATCATGAAGATCGGCGGGGGAGCGGTTCTACTCCTCACGGGTATTCTGCTCTTCACCCTCTGGCGCAGGGAAAAGCATGACGCAGAAACCAGGGGAAAGGAAACGGGGGGATAACGGCCCATGGACATCTTCTTCGCCCCGCGGGTGGGACACCTTGCCGAAGAAGTGGATTCCGTCTTCATCTTCATCTTCCTCGTCGGTCTCTTCTTTTTCCTCGTCACCCAAGGGTCCCTCATCTATTTCGCCATCAGGTATCGGAAAAGAAAGCAGGAGAAAGAGGCCTCTACTCCATACATCACTGGTAACCGTTTTCTTGAGATTGTCTGGGTGGTGATCCCCTCGTTCCTGCTGCTGGCTATCTTTATCTACGGCTACCTGGTGTTCCGGGACATTCGCACCCCGCCCCCTGGAGCCGCGGAGATCAACGTCACAGCCAAACAGTGGCTCTATGTGTTCAAGTACCCGGATGGCCGGACCGCAATCAATGAGCTGCATGTGCCGGTGGGGAAGCCGGTCAAGTTCATCATGACCTCCGCGGACGTGATCCACGGCTTTTACCTGCCGGAGTTCCGGGTGAAACAGGACATCCTCCCCGGCAGCTACACCTATCTCTGGCTCCAGCCGGAGAAAACTGGACGCTACGATATCTACTGCACCCAGTACTGCGGCACCGGCCATTCCACCATGCGCGCCGTCATGGTGGTAATGGAGGAACATGAATACCGTGAGTGGCTCGCGGGGAGGGGAAAAGAAGGGGGGGCGGAACCCCTCTGGGAGAAGGGAAAAGCGCTGGCGGAAAAGTCGGGGTGCCTGACATGCCACTCCATTGACGGAACGCCAAAGGTTGGCCCGACATGGAAGGGGCTCTTCGGCCGAACGACGACCTTTACCGACAACTCCAGCGCTACAGCGGACGAGCAGTACATCCGCGACTATATCCTTACACCCAACGTCAAGGTGATCAAGGGGTTCCCGCCGGCCATGCCCTCCTTCAAGGGGCAGCTGTCGGACGACGACATCACGGCGATCATCGCCTACATAAAAACGCTGAAATAGATAACAATACGGAAAACCTAGAAATCATCTACCACAAAGACACAAAGAACACGAAGAGATTCTCAGTAACTTTTTCTTTGTGTTCTTCGTGACTTTGTGGTGAATAATCAGATTGTTCCCTTTGTCACGAAGGATTTGCCCATGACAAACCATACGACTGAACATATAACCCTCGACCGCGGCTACCTGACGGAGAAGGGTTTCAAGTCCTGGGCCTACACCCTCGACCACAAGCGGATCGGGGTCATGTACCTCTATACCACTCTCCTGTTTTTCTTCGTCGGCGGCCAATTCGCCATGCTCCTGCGTCTGAAGCTCTTGACCCCCGGGGCGGGCTTCATCTCCGACCATACCTACAATGTCTTCTTTACCCTCCATGGCGCCCTGATGATCTTCCTCTTCATCATCCCGATGTTCGCGGGTCTCGCGAACTTCGTGATCCCGCTGATGCTGGGCGCCGACGACATGGCGTTCCCGCGCCTCAACGCGCTCAGCTTCTGGATGCTCCCGACCGCCGGCGTGATGATGGTCGGCAGCCTCTTCTGGCAGGGCTTCGGCGCAGGCTGGACGGCGTATGCGCCGCTCGCCTCCGACTACCAGACGGTGTCGCAGCTCTTCTTCAACATCGGCGTGCAGTTCGCGGGCACGTCCTCGATCCTGACCGCCGTCAACTTCGTGGTCACGATCCTGACGATGCGCGCGCCCGGGATGACGCTCTGGCGCATGCCGCTGCTCGTCTGGGCCAACCTGACCACCTCGGCGCTCGTGGTGCTCGGCACGCCGTTCGTCGCGGGGTCGCAGTTCATGCTGCTGTTCGACCACGTGATGCACACCGACTTCTTCAACTACCACGGCGGCGGCTCGGTCCTGCTGTACCAGCACGTCTTCTGGTTCTACTCACACCCGGCCGTCTACATCAT
>JANXYN010000103.1 GCA_025356035.1 Geobacteraceae bacterium | reverse complement strand
CTGATCGGCGCCGACAACACCGCGCGCAAGCAGATCGAGGAAGAGCAGAAACAGCTCAGCCAGCGGCTGCGTGACCATCAGTTCTATACGCGCTCGCTGTTCGAATCCAACATCGACGCGATCATGACCACCGATCCCTCCGGCATCATCACCGACGTCAATAAACAGATGGAGGTGCTCACCGACTGCACGCGCGATGAACTGATCGGCGCGCCGTTCAAGAACTACTTCACCGATTCGGATATGGCCGAGGCGAGTATCAAACTGGTGCTGAGCGAGAAGAAGGTCACTGACTACGAACTCACCGCCCGCGCCAGGGACGGCAAGGAAACGGTGGTCTCCTTCAACGCGACCACCTTCTACGACCGGGACAGGAAGCTGCAGGGCGTGTTCGCCGCTGCGCGCGACATCACCGAACGCAAACGACTGGATCAGGTGCTGCAGGAAAAGAACGTCGAGCTGGAGAGCGCCAGGGCTGTGGCGGAAAAAGCCAACCTCTCCAAGTCCGATTTCCTTTCCAGCATGAGCCATGAGTTGCGCTCCCCGCTCAATGCGATCCTCGGTTTCGCCCAATTAATGGAGTCCGGTTCGCCGTTGCCAACGTCCACACAAAAGGCCAGTATCGACCAGATTCTCAAGGCGGGATGGTACCTGCTGGAGCTGATTAACGAAATTCTCGATCTCGCGCTGATCGAGTCGGGGAGGCTGTCGCTGTCGCTGGAACCCATGGCGCTGGTCGACGTCATGCTCGAATGCCAGGCAATGATCGAACCACAGGCGCAAAAAAACGGCATCCGCATAAGTTTTCCCCAGATCGAAATCCCTTACTTTGTTAATGCCGATCGAACCCGGGTGAAGCAGGTGCTGATCAATTTACTTACCAACGCGATCAAATACAACCGCGCACAAGGAGCGGTCGACGTGACGTGCAGCGTGAGCACCGAAAAACGCGTACGCATCAGCGTGCATGATACCGGAGAAGGATTATCTCCCGAAAAACGCGCACAGCTGTTCCAACCGTTCAACCGTCTCGGACAAGAGGCCAGCTCCGAGCAAGGCACCGGCATCGGCCTGGTGATGAGCAAGCGGCTGGTGGAATTGATGGGGGGCGAAATCGGCGTGGAAAGCACTGTCGGGACGGGTAGTATGTTCTGGTTCGAACTGAACCTGGCGGCTGAACCACAACCTGTTGACGGCGCAGCCGAACCGCTTGCGTTCCATCAAGCCCGTATTCAGCATGGCTCGGCGCTGCACACCCTGCTATATGTGGAAGACAACCGGGCAAACATGCAGCTGGTCGAGCAACTCATCGCGCGTCGTCCCGATATGCGCTTGTTGAGCGCCGGGGATGGCCCGCACGGCATCGCGCTGGCGCGCACCCATCAGCCGGAGGTGATCCTGATGGACATCAATCTGCCGGGCATGAGCGGTATCCAGGCGCTGAAAATTCTGCGTAAAGATCCGGTAACTGCGCACATCCCGGTGCTTGCCATCAGTGCCAATGCCATGCCACACGACATCAAGAAAGGCCTGGAGGCAGGGTTCCTCCGCTATCTTACCAAGCCGATCAACGTCAACGAGTTCATGGCTGCGCTGGACATGGCGCTGGAATTTGCGGAAGAAGGATTGGACAAAAAGAACCAGGGAGCCCCGTGATGGTGAGTCCCGCGGATATTCTTCATGCCGGCATTCTGATCGTAGACGATCAGGAAGCCAATGTGCTGCTGCTCGAGCAAATGCTGAGGAGCGCCGGCTATACGCGCATTACGTCGACGAGAGATCCGCATGCCGTCTGCGCCCTGCATCGGGATAACCACTACGACCTGATTCTGCTCGATCTGCAGATGCCCGGCATGGATGGATTCCAGGTGATGGAAAGTCTGAAGGAAATCGAACCAGAGGACTACCTGCCGGTGCTGGCCGTTACCGCCGAGCCGGCTCACAAGTTACGCGCACTGCAAGGCGGTGCGAAAGATTTCGTCAGCAAACCGTTCGATCTGGCCGAGGTATTGATGCGGGTCCATAACATGTTGGAAGTCCGCCTGTTGCACGAGGCGGCCCGCAATCATGGCAAAATGCTGGAAGCCCTGGCACTGAACGACCCGCTGACGGGGCTTGCGAACAGACGACTTCTAGCCGACAGAATGTCGATGGCCCTGGTCCATGCGCGAAGGAACAAGAGCGCCATGGCGACGGTGTATCTGGATCTTGACGGCTTCAAGCAGATCAATGACACGTTGGGGCATGGCGCCGGAGACACTCTGCTGAAAATGGTCGCAGGACGCCTGGTGGCAACGGTGCGCGAAGAGGATACGGTGGCGCGCCTGGGCGGTGACGAATTCATAATTGCGCTGTGGCACGTCAGCGGTACCGACTATGCGGCGACGGTGGCATTACGAGCGATCGAGGCCGTGTCGCAACCCTATGACATCGAAGGCCATACCGTTAGCATAAGCACCAGCGCAGGTGTCAGTGTCTATCCCGTCCATGGCGAGGACGCGGATACTCTGATGAAGAGCGCGGACCTGGCCTTGTACGAGGCCAAGCGCGCGGGCAAAAACGCCTATCGAATCTCGGAGCGCAAAGAGTTGCAGGCTAAAGACTGTTAGGAAAAACAGCTTCAGCCTTCAGTCTATCAACCTGATTTCTTACAAGGATGGCCAATGAATGGTTAATGTATCCGATATTCTTAATGCCGACATTCTGATCGTAGACGATCAGGAAGCCAATGTGCTGCTGCTCGAGCAAATGCTGAGGAGTGCCGGCTATGTGTGCGTTACGTCGACGATGGACCCGCATGCCGTCTGCGCCCTGCATCGCGATAACCACTACGACCTGATTCTGCTCGATCTGCAGATGCCCGGCATGGACGGATTTCAGGTGATGGAAGACCTGAAGGCAATTGAAGCGGACAGCTACGTTCCGGTCCTCGTGATCACCGCCCAACCGGGTCACAAGTTGCGGGCGCTGGAAGCCGGCGCGAAGGATTTCATCAGCAAACCCTTTGATCTGGACGAGATAAAGACACGCATCCACAACATGCTGGAAGTGCGGCTGTTGTACAAGAAGGTCGAGAACAACAACAAGGTGCTGGAACAGACTGTGCAGGAACGGACCGGAGAGCTGGTCAGAGCAAACGTGCAGCTCACGCAGGAAATAGAAGAACGCAAGAGGGCAGAAGAGTCACTGCAAGGGACGTATGCCGAAATAAAACTGTTGAAAGACCGGCTCCAGGCTGAGAACATCTACCTGCAGCAGGAGGTAGCCCAGGAGTACAACTTCGGCGAGATCATTGGTCAAAGCAATGCCCTCTCGTATGTATTCTTCCGGGTCGAGCAGGTAGCGCCCATGAATGCGACAGTTCTTCTCCTTGGCGAGACCGGCACCGGCAAGGGGGTAGTGGCGCGCGCCATCCACAGCAGCAGTACTCGCAAGGACCGGCCATTGATAACGATCAACTGCACGACCCTGCCGGCGACCCTGGTGGAAAGCGAGCTCTTCGGGCGGGAAAGGGGTGCATTTACCGGGTCTGATGCCCGGCAGATCGGGCGCTTCGAGCTGGCCGACGGCGGCACCATATTCCTCGACGAAATCGGCGAGATGCCGCTGGAGCTACAATCCAAGCTGCTCCGGGTCATTCAGGACGGCGAGTTTGAACGACTGGGCAGTCCCCGCACCATTAAGACCGATGTGCGGATCATCGCTGCCACCAACCGGAGTCTGGAGGAAGAGATCCGCAACGGCAGGTTCCGGGAAGACCTGTTTTACCGGCTCAATGTGTTCCCCATCACGATGCCGCCGCTCCGGCAGCGCAAGGAAGACATCCCGTTGCTCGTCAATCATTTTGTTGCCAAATTCAACAAGAAAATTGGCAAGAAGATAACGACCATATCAAAAGAGACCCTGAACGCCCTTCAGGAATACTTCTGGCCCGGCAACGTGCGAGAGTTGGAAAGTGTTATCGAGAGGGCGGTAATCACCAGCCAAGGGACCGCACTACAGGTATTGGACCGGTTCGACACGTTCCGGAAGGTGGAGGAACCAATAGGGCAGGACGTTAAGGCCCTCGCCAAATTGGAACACGACCACATCCTCCTGGTGCTCCAGAAAACCGGTTGGCGAATCGAGGGGAACAAAGGTGCAGCGGTACTCCTTGATCTCAACCCCAGCACTCTTCGGGCCCGGATGCGGAAATACGGCATCCTCCGTCAATAAAGGAAGTAAATCAGCTGCTGAGGCCGAATAGTTACACAAATGTTTGCCACCAACGTGGTCCGTCATATATGGCAGTTATGTAAAATATGACGGATTCCGTTGACGGCTTTTCCCTCACCCCGCACGCTATCTTTCCACTTTCCCCTGTACAATCAGACCATTGCGCTCGCTGTATCCACAGATCTTCTCTGGCACGTTAGTTGCGCTATACCTTCTTTGCGGACTCTAAGCACTGTCGTGCTTTCTGCGAAATTTGAGTTGGTATTATAGCCAGGAGGCAAGCATGACTATCAGTATGGAAGGCGCAGTTGCGCATCTGCAAGGGGATTGGACCCACACCGGAGTGACCCTCAGCAGTATCGATTCATTGGAGGTTTCTTTGCAGCAGATAGAATCCGGAGGTGAGAAGTTCATTTGCATCGATTGCGGAAGGATCCGCGCAGCGGACATCATTGGCCTGCAGCTGCTTTACGTATGGATGCAGTGTGCCAGATTCAGGGGAGTGGAGCCAGAACTGGTCAATCTGTCCGACAGTATGCAGCAGGCTTTGCAGAGGATGGGACTTGGGCATTGTTTTTCCGGTAACGGTGCCCATCCGGAAACTCCGGATGGGACACGCACTGTTTCCGGTTCGGGAAAAGACCCTTGCCAGGCTGCTATCGCAAATAGCCTGGCCGGATAAAACAGTGACACGCCCTTGTCCCACCAGGCTTCGGCCTGGCTATGGAGATGGTCACGTCCCGGACGCGCTTGCATCAGGTACGTAACCAAACTATTGAGAGGAACCAGACGACATGAACACTCAATCAAAGGCCTATCTCGTGGGTGGCGGTATAGGATCCCTGGCCGCCGCCGCCTTCATGATCCGCGACGGGAGCCTGCCGGGCGGAAATATTTCGATCCTCGAAGCGACACCCATCCTGGGCGGAAGTCTGGACGGTGCCGGAGACCCCGCTGGCGGGTATTCTTTGCGTGGCGGACGCATGCTGACCACCGACAACTACGAATGTACCTGGGATCTTTACAAATCGATTCCCTCACTGGACAACCCAGGCAAGACGGTATTCGACGAAACCGTCGAGTTCAATGAGAAGCACAAGGCGCATTCGCTGGCGAGGCTTGTTAATAGCCGTCGGGCGAAGGTGCCGGTGACCTCGATGGGGTTCTCCATGCGGGACCGCATCGAGTTGCTGAAACTCAGCAACGCCGACGAGGTTGCGTTAGGCGCAAGTTGCATCACCGACTGGCTTTCGCCCGGGTTCTTCAAAACCGAATTCTGGTACATCTGGTCCACCACATTCGCCTTCCAGCCTTGGCACAGCGCCGTTGAATTCAAGCGTTACCTGCACCGCTTCATGCTCGAGTTTCCCCGCATTGAAACGCTTGCGGGCATCAAACGAACCATCTACAACCAGTACGACTCCCTGGTTCTCCCCTTGCAATCTTGGCTCAAAGCCCAAGGCGTCCGTTTGGTCACGGATTGCAGGGTGACAGACTTCGATCAAAAGACCGAAGACGGCAAGTTCATCGTGACCGGCATCCATTGTCTGCGGCAAGACGTAAACGAAGTGATTGCCGTACATGACGGTGACCTTGTCTTCCTGCAAAACGGCTCCATGACCGATGCCTCCAGCCAGGGTTCGATGACGGACCCACCCCGGAAGCTGACCAAAGCAGATAGCGGCGGTTGGACTCTCTGGGAAAAACTGGCGGAGGGCCGACCGCAGTTTGGCAATCCTGCGGCCTTCAGCAACTGCATCGCGCAGTCGTGTTGGGAGTCGTTTACCGTTACCCTGAAGAACCCCGCTTTCTTCGACAAGATGATTCAATTCACCGGCAATGAGCCGGGCACCGGCGGACTGGTCACATTCAAGGACTCGAATTGGCAGATGTCCGTTGTACTGGCTCATCAACCTCACTTCCCAAACCAGCCTGCCAACGTCCAGGTGTTCTGGGGATACTCGCTATTTCCGGACCGGGTTGGCAATTTTGTTCCGAAACCGATGGCCGATTGCAATGGCGCAGAAATTCTGCATGAACTCTGCGGTCACCTGCGATTCGATCAGGAGATTGTTGAATCGGCCAACTGCATTCCTTGCAGAATGCCCTATATCACCAGTATGTTCATGCCCCGCATGCGTAACGATCGACCACTGCCGGTACCTCGCGGCTCGAAGAATCTTGCGTTCATCAGCCAGTTTGTCGAAATTTCGGATGATACCGTCTTTACGGTGGAGTACTCGGTGCGAGCGGCCCAGATGGCCGTCTATGAGTTGCTGGGTATCGACCGCAAGATCCCGCCCATAACGCCACACGACAAATCACTTCGAGTGCGGTTTGAGGCGTTGCTCAAGGCGTTTAAGTGATGTTGGTTTGAAGATTTCAGCAAAAAGGAGCACACTATGCGCAACATGAATGTCTGGCTGGTCCTGGCAATGCTGCTTCCCCTTATCACAGGATTTAGCGACGTGCCGCCAGAAAATACCGAGCCGGTCGCCAGCCAGGAAACCATCCTCTTCCACGAGGGCCCACTGTTCTTCGCCCCGCTGGCAAGCCCCAAGGAGCCCCGCACCCACGTCACCTGGCTCCGCCTCAACCTCCCCAGGGACAGTGTCAACATCGCGTCAGTCGGGTTTGGCGATAGCTTCGGCCTGGTGCGCTGGATGGCTGGGGCGAGGATGATGCCTGGGAGGAAACCGACTGGAACACCGACGTAAGCGCCAAAGCCGGCATCAACATCCGCAGCCCCTATACCGAAAAACGGGCCATTCAGATTTTCGGCGAATATTACAACGGCAACTTACCCTTCGGCCAGTTCTATAAACTGCGGGGAAATTACTACGGTGGAGGGCTCAACGTCTCGTTTTGATCAGATCCGCGAACAAGGGCGCATTGCGGTGCGCCCTTGTTTTGTTTAGCTGAAGGTTCTAATGCAGGCTTGAGATTGAAGTGTTTTAATAAAAATGATATATTTGTACCTTACCGTCTTCAGCCGAACAACCTGAATTAAAGGGTCAGCAATGGAAATCAACAAAAACACGAGCCTGTCAACGGCAGGAGCCAAACTGCGCCGACGCGCAGAGGATCGGCTTAACGCACAGCCGCTAGAAGCCCACCCTCCCCTGACAGAGAATGAGGCGCAGAGGCTCGTCCTTGAACTGCAGGTTCACCAGATCGAACTGGAGATGCAGAACGCGGAGCTTCGCCAGGCAAGGGACGAGGTGGAGACGGCTCTGGAAAACTACACCGACCTCTACGATTTCGCCCCGGTTGGCTACTTCACCCTCGACCGCAATGGCGACATACGTGCCGCGAACCTCAGCGGCGCCAGCGTCCTCGGTTTCGAGCGCGCCAGGCTGCTCGGCCGTCGCTTCGGGCTTTACATCGCCGATGAAGCCCGTCCGCTTTTCTCTGATTTTCTCGGGAAGGTGTTTGCGAGCCAGGGCAAGGAGTCCTGTGAGGTGACGCTCACGAGAGAGGGAAATCACTCGCTCTTTGTGCAGATCGAGGCCGTGGCCTCCAAGTCAGGTCATGAGTGCCGCGTTGCGATCATCGATATCACGGAGCGCAGGTCTGCTGAAGATGCACTCGCCGAAAAACGACGGGAGCTTCAAGAGCTCAACAGTTCTCTGGAGGTGCGCATCGTCCAGGCTGTGGACGAACTGCGCCAGAAGGACCAGATGCTGATCCTGCAAGACCGCCTGGCCGTTATGGGCGATATGATCAACCAGATCGCCCACCAATGGCGCCAGCCGCTGAATACGCTGGGGCTCCTCATCCAACAAGTGCCGCTCTACTATGACTCGGGCGACTTCAGCAGGGAGTTTCTGGAGGAGAATACCAATAGAGGGATGGAGTTGATTCACCACATGTCTCAGACTATCGAGGATTTCAGAAATTTCTTCAAACCTGACAAGGAGAAAGTAACCTTCGGCGTTAACCTGGTGATCGGACATACGCTCTCCCTCATCGAAAGGAGCTTTAAGGAACAGAAGATCGACATTGCTCTCCACCCTGAAGGAGACCCGAAGGCCTATGGCTATCCCAACGAATACGCCCAGGTTGTTCTGAATATCCTTATGAACGCCCGTGACGCACTGGTCGGGCACAATGTTGACGATGCCCGAATTTCACTGTACACGTTTGTGGAAGGTGGCAAAACGGTCGTAACCATCACCGATAACGGCGGGGGTATCGACGAGGAGATCATGGGCAAACTGTTTGATCCCTATTTTACCACCAAGGGGCCGGACAAAGGGACGGGGATCGGCCTTTTCATGGCAAAGACCATCATCGAGAAAAACTTGGGAGGCCGATTGACGGTGCGCAATACCGGAAGTGGTGCGGAGTTCAAGATCGAGGTCTGACATGGCCGGTGTCTCGAAAACTGTTGCGGTCGTGGAATTTCTCATCCAATCATGAACAGACGACAAATATACAGGAAAGACATACAAAACCCACCAATATGGTCTTCGTCGCAATTCGCAGCCCCGTCTCCCCAAAAAGGCATTACGAGAAATGTGGTGCTCTGACACCGTTATTGCCTTGCAGAAATTGAATTGCGGCGGGAGGCTGTTACCCTCCCGCCGAAGGAAGGTGTCACCCATGTTCCACTGGCTCCGCGACCATCGCCGCGCCGAGGCACGAAAGCGCCCATTCCCTCCCGAGTGGGAGGCCTTCGTGCGCGCGAACCTGTCACACTACTGCGTGCTCGACGACGCCGAGCGCGCCGAGCTGCGCGCGATGATGCAGGTATTCCTGGAGGAGAAGCTGTGGGAGGGGTGCGGCGGGCTCGACCTCAGCGACGAGATCCGCGTTACCATCGCGGCTCAGGCGTGTCTGCTGCAACTGGGACTCCCCCACGACTACTATCGCAATGTGGAGTCGATCCTCGTCTACCCCTCCACCGTCGTCCCCCCCGAGCACCACCCCGGCGTTTACGAGCGCGTGGATAGCCCGGTGGGAGCCCCCGTTCCCCTCCTGGGCCAGGCCTTCGCCCAGGGTCCGGTAATCCTCGTGTGGGACGCCGTCCTCCACGGGGCGCGCCACCCCGAGCAGGGGCATAACGTGGTCTACCACGAGTTCGCCCATAAGCTCGACATGCTCGACGGAGCCGCCGACGGCACCCCTCCCCTTGCCGACCGCGACCAGCTCGCCGAATGGGTGGCGGTCTGCTCCCGCGAATTCCTGCGGCTACGCCGCCTCGCCGAGAAGGGCCATAAAACCTTCCTCGACGCCTACGGCGCGAAGAACGAGGCCGAGTTCTTTGCCGTTGCCACCGAGGAGTTCTTCGACCGCCCTCTCGCTCTCCAGAAACACGCCCCCGACCTCTACAGCGTCCTCAGCGCTTACTACCGCCAAGATCCGGCAGGGCGAGTGAAGCGCACCTGCCCTGCGGAACAGTAGTTTGCGGACCTGTTCGGCACAGGCCGCTCGCTCAACTCCGGTCAGCGACAACTGGGTAAAAAGCATACCGAGGATGACGTGTTGTAACGGTCACTCCTTGGCGCCACCCCCCAACACCTTATACAGGGTAACCAGGTTGGCCAGCCGAGAGAGGCGTGCGGTAATCAGATTTTGCTGGGCCCCGTAGAGCGAGCGCTGGGAATCAAGTACGTTCAGGTAGCTGTCGACCCCTTTTTCGTAGCGCGCCTGGGAGAGGTGGTGGCTTTCGGCGGTGGCGTCGGTAAGAGACTGCTGCGCCGCCACCTGCTCATCGATGGTCCCCCGCTGAGCAAGGGCGTCGGCAACTTCCCGGAACGCGGTCTGAATGGCCTTTTCATACTGGGCCACCGCAATGTCCCGGTCCACCTCCGCTACCTTCAGGTTGGCCTTGTTGCTGCCAGCGTCGAAGATGGGAAGGGAAATCTGCGGCGCAAATTTCCAGACAAAGGAACCAGGCTTGAATAGCCCCGACAGATCGTCGCTGCCGAAGCCGACGTTTGAAACCAGGGTGATCCGAGGAAAAAACGCCGCCCGGGCCGCGCCGATGTTGGCGTTGGCCCCCTTGAGCAGACCTTCGGCCTGGAGGATGTCAGGGCGGCTGAGCAGTACATCGGACGGCAGACCGGGGGCCAGATCCTTGAGGGCAGTCAGCGTTTCAGAGAGAGACGGCGGAAGAAGGTCGGCCGGCAGCGCAGAGCCGACCACTAGATTCAAGGCATTCTCGTCCTGGGCCACCAGGGTGGTGTAACGGGCGATGTCCACCCGTGCCGCATCTACGGTGGTCTGGGCCTGGTAAAGATCGCGGGCGGAGGAAACGCCGGCCTCAAAGCGACTCTTGGTAAGCTGGTAGGAGGACTGCTGGCTCGTCAGGGTTTCTTTTGCAAGTTGCAGGCGCTCCCGGTCGGCGGCCAGGGCGAGCCAGGTGGCGGCGACCTGGGAAACCAGACTAATCTGCACGCTGCGCCGAGCCTGCTCGGTTGCGAGATACTGCTCCAGCGCCTGGCCCTTGAGGCTCCGCACCCGACCGAACAGGTCCAGTTCGTAGGAGCTGACGCCGAGGCCGACATTGTACTGATGGATATTCTCTGGCAGCCCTGTACTGGAAAAGTTTTCGGCAATGCGCTGAAAGGTGCCGGCGGCGGTGGCATCGACTTTGGGGAAGAGATCGGAACGCTGGATCTGGTACTGGGCCTGCGACCTCTCAATATTGAGGACAGCAACGCGCAGGTCACGGTTGTTCTCCAGGGCCAGGGTAATCAGTTTCCGCAGCTGCCCGTCGACGAAGAATTCCTGCCAGGGGATGTCGGCCACCGGCTTCTGTTCCGTCTTGGCAGCTTCTGGCTTGTAGGCAGGGCCGCTTGGCCAAGCGTTAGCTACCGGCGCTGCTGGCTGGGTATATGAAGGGGCCATGGTAGCGCAACCACTCAGGCAAAGGAATGCACCCATGGAATAGCACGAGATTTTTAGCATTCTATTCATGTCAATGCACCTCCTGGGCATCTGTGGCAGCAGCTGGTGCGAGAACTCGTTTTTTTTCAAACAGTCTGGATACCAGGACAAAGAAGAACGGAATGAAGATCAGGTCGATGAAGGTGGCCGAGAGCAGACCGCCGGTAACTGCTGTGCCGATGGCATTCTGGGCTGCAGCGCCGGCCCCTTTGGTAAGTGCCAGCGGCAGGGTACCGAAGAAGAAGGCCAGCGAGGTCATGATGACCGGGCGCAGCCTGATCCTCACCGCCATCAGGGTGGCCTCGACCAATTCATGCCCCTGATGCATCTGCTCCTTGATAAACTGGATAATCAGGATGGCGTTCTTGGTGGAGAGCCCCACGGTGGTCAGGAGGCCGATCTGCAGGTAGACGTCGTTGGGGAACATGCGCAGCTTGACCGCCGTCACCGCTCCAACCAGTCCGAGAGGGAGCATCAGCAGGTTGACGAAGGGAATCGTCCAGCTTTCGTACAAGGCCGCCACGGAGAGAAACACCACCAACAGCGAGATGGCATAGAGTGCCGGTGCCTGTGCCCCGGCATTCTTCTCCTCGTAAGAGAGGCCGGTCCATTCGTAGCCGATCCCGGGGGGGAGCTGGGCTGCCATTTTCTCCACCTCGGCCATGGCCTCGCCGGTACTGACCCCCGGCGCTGCCTGTCCCAGGATTTCCACGGACGGGATACCGTTGTAGCGCTCAAGGCGGGGCGAGCCGAACTGCCAGCGGGCAGTGGCAAAGGCCGAAAAAGGCACCATCTGGCCGTCCTTGTTGCTGACGTACCAGCTGTTGATGTCCTCCGGCAGCATCCGCGACTGGGGTTCGGACTGGAGATAGACCTTCTTGACCCGGCCGTTCTGGATGAAATCGTTGACGTAGGCGCTGCCCCAGGCGGTGGAGAGCACGTTGTTGATATCCGCCTGCGAAACCCCGAGTGCACCGGCCCGAACATCGTCGATGTCGAGCTTGAACTGGGGTGAGTCATCCTGGCCGTTGGGGCGTACTGCGATCAGCTTGGAGTTTTTCATGGCCATGCCCAGGAGCTGGTTACGAGCCTCCATCAGCCTCTCATGCCCCAGGCCGCCACGATCCTGCAGCTGGAAGTCGAAACCGTTGGCAACTCCCAGCTCGAGCACTGCCGGTGGAGAAAAGGCGAAGGCCAGGCCGTCCCTGAACTTCGAGAATGCCACCATGGCCCGGCCGGCAATGGCTGCCGCCTTCAGATCCTTGCTCTTACGAAGGTCCCAGTGTTTGAGCCTGACAAAGGCAAGACCCATGTTCTGGCCCCGACCGGCAAAGCTGAAGCCGGCTACGGTAATGACCCC
>JANXYN010000050.1 GCA_025356035.1 Geobacteraceae bacterium | reverse complement strand
ATTCTGACTCCTGACTCCTGACTCCTGACTCCTGACTCCTGACTTCTTAATAATAAAACGTCGGCGGCGTCACCACCCAGAGGATGCTGGCCGGTCCCTTGCCGATATTTTTCACCGAATGCTTCTTGTCCGAGGTGAAATAAAAACAGTCGTCCTTTTTCACCGTGTACAGCTTGTCGTCCAGCTTCAGCTGGATCTTCCCCAGCAACACAAAGCCGAACTCCTCCCCTTCATGGAATGGTTGCTCGGCAAACTCCTCCCCAGGCGCCAGGGTCACTAGAGCCGGATCCATTTCCCGCTTCTGGGCGCCGGGCACGAGCAATTCGACCCGGATCCCTTCGTCGTCGTCCGTGGACTGGACCCGGGAATCCTTACCGAAGACAACCTCCTCACCGGTGGAGGGTTCACTGAAAAACTCCTGCATCCTCACGCCGAAGACATCGAGAATATCCTTCAATGTGGCGATTGACGGTGAAGTAGCGTCGTTTTCCAGCTGGGAAATATACCCCTTGGTAAGGTCAGCACGACTGGCCAGCTCTTCTTGGGTAAGAGAGTTGATCATTCTCAGCCGTTTCAGCCTCTCCCCGATCTTCAAGCAGACCTCCGAGTTTAGTGCTGCTAAACTTTTTGTTTTGCAGAAGTTTAGCATTTCTAAACTTTTTGTCAAGCACGATGTTTAGCGTTACTAAACTTTCTGTTTAAACCCACAAGCAGTTGAGGTTTATAATATAAATCTCTGGTGATGTCAATTTTTTTCGTCCCCGGGGGGGATGAATATTTTGCATACGTCGAACCAGGCACGGCCTGACCGTCTCAACGACTCAAAACTAGAGGGAATTCTATTGACTTATCCGCAGGGATTTATTACTTAGAATGCAACACTTTTCACAAGTAAAAAAGAACTGCCTGGAGCACTAACCACGTGTTCAACTCGGCAACAAGAATAGCTAAAGAGACCGACCATGGGGGAAACTATGCTGCAGGACAAAAAGATCGGCTTCATAGGCGGCGGCAACATGGCCGAAGCCATCATCAAAGGGTTGCTGGCGGGTGGGGTACCATCGTCCGAAATTGCTGTTGCAGAACCGGTTGCAGAGCGCCGTGGTGTGTTATGGGACAGCTATGGGGTTAACGTCTCTGGGGACAACCAGGCGGTAGTTAGCGGCTGCTCTGTGTTGGTCCTGTCAATCAAGCCACAGATAGCCGAAATGGTCTTGGGCGAGGTCGCTGCAACGGTTGCATCTGACCAGCTGCTCATCTCCATCATGGCCGGGGTGAAAACCGCTACCATTGAGGCGCTCCTCCCCGCCAAGAGCCGGGTCATCCGGGTCATGCCGAACACTCCAGCGCTGGTAATGGAGGCAGCCTCCGCAATTAGCGCCGGTGCCAGCGCCAGCAACGGGGATATTTCCCTGGCCCGCCGCATCTTCGACCTGATCGGCAAGACCTTCGTGCTGGAGGAAAAACTGCTCGACGCCGTAACCGGCCTTTCCGGCAGCGGCCCCGCCTATGTGTACACCTTTATCGAGGCACTCTCCGACGCCGGAGTGAAAAACGGCCTCCCCCGCGACATCGCCACTGCCCTGGCCGCCCAGACCGTTTACGGCTCAGCCCGCATGATCCTGGAAACCAGGGAACACCCCGCCATCCTCCGGGAAAAGGTGACCTCCCCTGGCGGCACCACCATCGCGGGGCTCTCGGCACTTGAGCAGCATGGATTTCGCAGCGCCATTATCAGTGCGGTAGACGCGGCCACACTCCGGTCAAAGGAATTGGGGAATAAATAGAAGAATGGTCGGTAGGGGCGCATGGCATGCGCCCTTTGCCTTGTGCGAATGAGGAGGGAAAACCACCACTAACTCAGCCGGTACTGGCGGTCATAATACTGAAACGCACGTTTGACCCGAGTCAGCAAAGTGGCATCCTTCACCGGCTTGTTGATGAAATCGAAGAATCCCTTGTCAAAGGCCTTTGCCTCCTCCTCCGCATTCATCCTGCTGGTGATGAGGATAACCGGAATGATGCGAGTTTCCGGGATATTTTTTAACGAATCGAACAGCCCGTAGCCGTCCAGCTTCGGCATCTCCTTATCGGTAATGATCACCTGGGGCTTTTCGATGATAACCGCCTTATAGGCCTCCATCCCGTCCTGGGCTGTAACTACACGATATCCCACCTTCCCCAGAGTATCGCTCAGCATGCTGCGGATCAACTTGTCGTCCTCCACCACCAGAACGGTCCGATCACGGCGAGTGGATACCTCCTTGCCAAGATAATGCTTGCAGATGGCGGCATAGACCTCCTTTTTGGTGGCGATGAACGGGACAATGACCAAGCCGTTATCGGCGGCCATGTTGCCGACGATCTTTGTTTCGGTCGGGTCCGCCATGGCGAGGGCCAACCGGTCCTTTTCCCGTTTCAGCGGGAAGAGCATGTTCTGCATGGCCACCTCCACCGGAATGAATTCCAGCAGCTCCGCCGGGTAATTGTGGCTGGAAAGGTTATTCACCACCTTGCACCCGTACTGAACAGCCAGGGCATTGGCCAGCTCATCGCCAGTCACCAGATCGAGGTCTTCCAGCACGGTGCCGAATCTTTTGCCGAGAAACTGGGCCCGAGCCAGCACCCGATCCGCAGTTTGCTGGGTAATGATGCCGTTCTCCACAAAGATTTCACCGAGCTTTTTGCGTTGTGCCATGTTGTACCCCTTGCTGGTGAGCAATCGCCAGCAGATCGTTGAAGTATGACTGTGATTGCATAATGTGGGCCAACGGCCAGAGCAGGGGCGCAACCATTCCCTATAATGCAAAAACCTGCCCGGTTATGAAAACCCGGGCAGGTTTGGAGTTTCCCGCTGACGGGACATTTCTGTCATACTCCCGCCAAACATTTGACTCAGGGCGACGGCTCCCCGTCATTATTCCCGGATCGTCGGTTCACCGCCTCATAGAGAGCAATCTGTTCTGCCTGGGAGAGTTTTCGCCGGGGACACGGCGGCTGCGCCTTGCAGAGTCGGCAGCGCTCCTCGCCGCACCACTGGCAGAAAGCGCAGTCCGGGCAGGGATGTTTGTTGCCGCCTCTCCCCATCGAAGCTAATACGCCAGATGACGGGCGATCACGGTCCCGGTCAGGATCTGGGCAAAGGCCTTCCCCTGGTCGGCATTGACTAAGAGGTAGCGCGGCAGTTTCATGACGCTGTCGGCAGTCCCCGCCTGGTGGGCCTCTATGGTGAATGTGGAGATGTAGCCAGCCTCGGCGGCCTTCTTCAACAGGTAGTCGTCGTAGATGCCGAAAGGCCAGGCAAGCAGCTCCACCTTCGTCCCCAGTTCCTTCTCCAGACGCGCCTTTGACTTCTGCAGCTGGGTGTTGACCAGCTTGTCGAACTCGGCCGGCGGGAGCTTTTTCCGCTCCTGCTTAAAATTGGGGTGCCAGTAGGTGTGGGACTGGATGTCGAATAGCCCGCTCTTTTTCAGCTCGCGCAGCTGGTCCCAGGTCATTGCGTATTTGGCGTTGGAAATGGCCGACGGATAGACGAACACCGTCACCGGCACGTTGTACTTCCGCGCCAGCGGCAGCATGTCGCTGTAGACAGTCTTATGGGCGTCATCCTCCACAATCACCACCGACTTCGGCGCCGGCGCCGGCCCCTTCTTCAGGTACCAGTCCACCAGCTGCCGGAGCGGGATCACATGGTAGCCATTCTCCTTCAAATATTTAAGATGGGCCTCGAACACCGGGGTGGTGATGGTCATGCCGTCGGCCACGGTGGGGCCGAAGCGGTGGTAGAGAAGGATCGGAACGTTGACGCCGCCATCCACCGGCAGCAGCAGCGGCGGTGTGGCAAAGGATGTGGAAATCGTAAGGATATACGTGAGCAGCAGGAAAGTGAACAGACGGAACTTCATGATAAGCAGACCTCCAAAAATGTAGTGGAGGTTTCAGTGTATATCAAATGCGGGGAAAAAGGGAAAGGTGTATACGGTTGTAATGGGGCAATTTACTGTCGCCCTCCGAAAATCGCCGAGCCGACCCGGACCAGGGTCGCCCCCTCCTCGATTGCCACCGCGAAGTCGCCCGACATTCCCATGGAAAGCTCCTGCATTGAGACATTGGGGATGTGTTCCGCAGCAATCAGCTCAGCGAGCCGCTTCAGCTCCCGGAAATAGGGGCGCGCCCCTTCCGGGTTGTCGAAAAAGGGAGGCATGGTCATGAGCCCCTGGATGCGCACATGGGGCAGGCTCGCCACCTGCCGCACTAGAGCAAACAGCTCGACGGTGGAAGTGCCGCACTTGGTCGCCTCACAGGCGATGTTGACCTGGATGAGGATGTCACAGCTCCGCCCAAGATTCCCCCACTGCCGGTCGATTTCCTGGGCCAGCGAGAGTCGGTCCACCGAGTGGATCATCGTCACCACCCCGGCGATCTGCTTAACCTTGTTGCTCTGCAGACCGCCGATGTAATGCCACTCCACCGGCTCGGTTACCTGCCCGGCCTTGGCGACCAGCTCCTGGACGTAATTCTCACCAAAGAGCCGTTGCCTGCACCTGGCCGCCTCTTCGACCGCCGCAGCTGGCTTGGTCTTGGAGACCGCCACCAGACGCACGGAATCCGGAGCACGGCCGGCTTTCGCTGCGGCAGCGTGAATTTGGGCCTGCACAGTTTTCAGATTCTCGGCTATGGACATAATCGCTCGAATATCTGCCACAGAGACACGGAGAAAGGCGAAAAAACCATTTTAACAGGGATATTCAGGATAATCAGGATTAATCAATTTATTCAAGTTACTTTTAACCTGTATCTCCTGTCCATCCTTGTTCAACGATTTTTGCATTGATTTTCTTGGGGTGCTCTGTGACCTCTGTGTTCTCTGTGGCAAGTGCTTTTGGTTTGTTTTTCTCTGTGCCTCTGTGTCTCCGTGGCAAAAGAGTTTTGGATTAGTCAATTGCACCAATACGCCGAAGCGCCTCCACCACCTCGCAGAGCGGTAGCCCGACCACATTGGAATAGGAACCGTCGATCCTCTCCACCATGTAGCCAGCACCTCCCTGGATGGCATAGGCCCCCGCCTTGTCAAAGGGGCAGCCGGTAGCAATGTAGGCTTGGATCTCCTCATCGCGCAACTGTTTAAAATAAACCCTGGTCTGCACCGCTGCGGCAATGGCGTCCTTGCGCTCTTTGTCGTAGATGGCAAAGCCGGTGATCACGAAGTGCCCAATGCCAGAAAGCTTTCGCAACATCCTTGCTGCATCGGCACTGTCTTTCGGTTTCCCCATGATCTCACCATCGCAGACCACCACCGTGTCGGCACCGATGAAAAAGCGCCCGTCCTCCCGTTTCGCCACATCCAGCGCCTTCTCCCTGGCGAGACGCAGCACATGGTCTTCGGGGAGTTCGTTGGGGAGTGCTTCCTCGGGGATGCCACTCGGCATCACCGCGAAGGTGACCCCTGCCGAACTTAAAAGTTCGACCCTGCGCGGCGAAGCCGATGCCAGCACAATCTTGTGGCGGGAGGGGTTCATTCCTTATCCTTCCTGCGCGCTTTACCTTCTGCTTCCATATCTTCCCAGTGCTTTTTCCAGTCCTTTTTCCGGACAAAAAAGAGCACCACCGACCCAACCACTATCACTAACCCATAGAAGATCTGGGTTGACTCGCCGGTAACGATACCGGAAACCAGCGAAAATACCCCCATCAATAACAGCAGGGCCTCCAGGGAAAAGAGCCGACCGATCACCGATATTTCCTGCTTTGCCTTGCCGTTGTCCATATATGCTCCTTTTAGTCGCAGGTTAAGGTAGAGGCACAGTAAAGAAAATCCTCTACCTCTACCTATACCTGCTTCATCCACAGTTCAAGTTCCTCCAGTGCCCGCTCGGCAAGCTTCTGCCGCCGCTCCTGCTTTTTCGCACGACCGGCAAGTTCGGGGAACAGGCCGTAATTTACGTTCATCGGCTGGAAATGCTTAGCGTCGGCATTAGTGATATGTCGCACCAGCGCCCCCAGGGCGGTGTTTGCCGGGGGGGCGGTTAAATCCAGCCCCAGTTCTCCCCGCGCCGCGTTCACTCCGGCCAGAAAACCACTGGCCGCCGATTCCACATACCCCTCTACTCCGGTGATCTGACCGGCAAAAAACAGCCGTGGCTGCTGTTTCAACTGCTGGGTCGGCTCCAGGAGGCGCGGCGCATTGATAAAGGTATTGCGGTGCATGGAGCCGAGCCGGACAAACTCGGCCTGTTCCAGCCCTGGAATCATCGGAAAGATCCGCTTCTGTTCCGGATAGGTGAGCTTAGTCTGGAACCCCACCAGGTTATACATGGTCCCCTCGCGGTTTTCCAGGCGGAGCTGCACCACCGCATGGGGCTCCCGGCCGGTGCGGGGGTCAGTGAGCCCCACCGGTTTCATCGGGCCAAAGCGGAGGGTATCCACACCCCGCGCCGCCAGTTCTTCGATCGGCATGCACCCCTCAAAGTGTACCACCTTCTCGAAATCTTTGGACGGCACCTTCTCCGCCGCCAGCAGGGCAGCCACAAACGCTCGGTATTCAGCCTCGTCCATCGGGCAGTTGAGGTAATCGTCCCCATCTCCCTTGCCATAGCGGGAGGCGCGGAAGATTTTGGTCAGATCCAGGGAATCGGCCATGACGATGGGGGCAATGGCGTCATAGAAGTAGAGCTGGGCACCGGTCAGGACGCCGAGCTGCTGCGCCAGAAGATCGCTGGTGAGGGGGCCAGTGGCGATGATTACCGTGCCGGTCGGTGGCAGCTCGGCCACCTCGCCGCGCACCAGATCAATGAGGGGGTGAGCCGCGATCTTGTCGGTAATGTAGGCGGAGAAAAGCCCGCGGTCCACCGCCAACGCTCCGCCGGCCGGGACCCGGGTCGCATCCGCCGCCTCCATGAAGAGGGAACCAAGCCGCCGCAGCTCCTCTTTCAGAAGGCCAACGGCATTTTCCAGCGCTGCGCCACGCAGGGAATTGGAGCAGACAAGCTCAGCAAGTCCCGGCAGGCTATGGGCCGGCGAATATTTAACCGGTTTCATTTCATGGAGCGTGACCCGCACACCGCGGCTGGCCGCCTGCCAGGCAGCCTCGCAGCCGGCAAGCCCGCCACCGATGATAGTGATTGATGGTGTTTGAATAGTTGACATAAACCCTTTCGAAACATCTTGTAGCCGGGCAGAACAACACCTTTACCGCAGAGACGCAAACGGCGCAAAGGAAGCTCGACCTCAAAGTATCCACAGATTACACCGATTTTCACAGATTAGCATACTACATGGATCAAATCTGCGTTAATCTGCGCGAACTGCGGATTCAACGGTTGTGCCTTCTTTGCGCCTTAGCGGCTCAAAGTAGTACCAGGTTGCTAAGCTTTTTTCGCCCTTTTCACCACTTTCTGTGGTGCAGCGGCAGCCTCTGGGGCCTCAGACGTGGTCTCCTTGTAATCACACCCCTCCTTGGGGCACTTGAGGAATTCCCCCTCCCGTTTGTAGACCTTTTTCACCAGGAGCGGGAAGCCGCATTTCGGGCACTTCTGCTCCACCGGCAGGTCCCAGAGGGCAAACTTGCATTGGGGATAGCGGTTGCAGGAATAAAACATCTTGCCGTAGCGGGATTTCTTCTCAATCAGCTCCCCTTCCTTGCATTCCGGACAGGTGATGCCGGTCCCCTTAGGCTTCACCAACGGCTGGATATTCTTGCAGGCTGGGTAGGCGGAGCAGGCGAGATATTTGCCGAACCGCCCATCCTTAATCTGCATCTTACTGCCGCACTTGGCGCAAAGCTCTTCGGAATAAACCGGCTCGGCCGGCTCCCCCTTCTCCTTGTCCATGGCACGGATGTGACGGCACTCCGGGTAGCCGGAACAGGCGAAGAACTTGCCGTACTTCCCCAGCTTCACCACCAGCGGCTTGCCGCAGTCGGGGCAGATTTCGTCGGTGGCCTGGGTGGTGATGTCGGCCTTGCTGATCTCCCCCTCTTTTTGCTTCAAAAGCGCGCTGAACGGCTCCCAGAACTCATGCATAAGGGGTTTCCAGCGTTTTTCCCCCCGGGAGACCTGATCAAGTTCCTCTTCCAGGGCGGCGGTAAAGTTATAATCCACATAGCGGGTAAAATGATTGACCAGCAGATCGGTCACCACCATCCCCACGTCTTCCGGGAAAAAGCGCTTCTTGTCGAGCCGGGTATATTTACGCTCCACCAGGGTGTTCATGATGCTGGCGTAGGTGGAAGGACGACCGATGCCATACTCTTCCAAGGTCTTGACCAGGGTCGCCTCGCTATAGCGGGGGGGTGGCTGGGTGAAATGCTGTTCCGGCAAGAGTTCCACCAGTTTCAGCGCTTCCCCCTCGTTAAGCGGCGGGAGCACCCCTTCCTTCTCCTCGGCGGCGTCATCAACCCCTTCGATATAGAGCTTCATGAAGCCGGGGAAGCGGATTACCGTGCCGGCGGCCCTCATTTTATAACCTTTGCCGGCTGTTATATCCACTGAGGTCTGATCCAGCTTGGCCTCCGCCATCTGGCAGGCAACGGTGCGCTTCCAGATCAGGTCGTAAAGCTTGAACTGGTCAGAAGAAAGGTACTGCTTCATTTCGGCCGGCGTCTTGGCAATATAGGTGGGGCGGACCGCTTCGTGGGCTTCCTGGGCGTTCTTCGCCCGGTTCTTGAATAGGCGGGGTTTGTCCAGGGCATAGTCCTTGCCGTAGAGGGCGGTAATCACCTGCTGGGCCTCATCGAGGGCCTGGTTGGAGAGGACCACGCTGTCGGTACGCATATAGGTGATCAGGCCCACCGTCCCCTCGCCGATATCGATTCCCTCGTAGAGCTTCTGGGCGGTGGCCATGGTCTTGCGCGCGGAAAAACCGAGCTTGCGCGACGCCTCCTGCTGCAGGGTGGAGGTGGTGAAGGGGGGGGAAGGAAGTCGCTTCCGCTCACTCTTGGTAACCTTTTCCACCTGATAATCGTTCTTCTGTAAAGCTTTCACCAGCTTGTCCGCGTCTTCCTTGCCAGGAATGTCGAACTTGCCGAGCTTCTTCCCTGCGACCTCCACCAAACCGGCGCTGAACCCCTGACCGGCAGCGCTTTTCAGACTCGCCGCAATGGTCCAGTATTCCTGTTCCTTGAATGCCTCGATCTCCTTTTCCCGCTCGCAGATGAGGCGGAGCGCCACGGACTGGACCCGGCCGGCGGAGAGTCCGTAGCGGATCTTGCGCCAAAGAAAAGGAGAAAGGTTAAAGCCGACCAGATAGTCGAGCACCGACCGGGCCTGCTGGGCATCGACCAGATCGATGGCGATGTCACGGGGGTTTTCAACGGCATGGATAATGGCGTCTTTGGTAATTTCGTGGAACACCACCCGTTTCAACGGCAGCTTCACCTTCCCCTTATCGAGACCGAGCGCCGCCAAAAGGTGCCAGGCGATTGCCTCCCCTTCCCGGTCGGGGTCTGTTGCCAGGAGGAGGGAATCGGAGTTCTTCAGTTCCTTTTTCAAGGCGTCGATATGCTTTTTGCTTTCGGGGAGAATGGCGTACTTCGGCTCGAAATCCTGTTCGATATCCACCGACCCCTGTTTGCTCGGCAGGGCGCGGACATGGCCATAGGAAGCCAGGACCTTGTAATCCTTCCCCAGAAATTTTTCGATGGTCTTGGCCTTGGCGGGCGATTCGACGATGACGAGATGTTGGGTCATGGGTTCACCTTGTAAATGAAGGTTCGAGGTTCGTGGTTCAGACCATAAACTTTAAACCTGAAACGGGTTAAATGATGGCAAAATATTTGCCGGGAAGCTGCGTTATTGCCCCTTTCAGCTCCAGGCGGAGTAAAATAGCGGAAACCTCCCCCACTGTCAAGGCGCTTTTTACGATGATCTCGTCGATCTGCAGCGGCACGTCGGTCAAAAATGTGCAGATGCCCGCTTCGGATTCCGTGAGGTTGAATTGCGGGGGTTGCCGGATGTCTGCTGGAACCATGGTCCGTAGCGGCAGCTCCTCCAGAATATCCTCCACCCCCTCCACCAGCTTGGCCCCCTGCTTAATCAGACGGTTGGTGCCGCGACTGCCACTGGCATTGATGTTGCCGGGGATAGCAAACACCTCGCGCCCCTGTTCCAGGGCATACTGGGCGGTGATGAGCGAGCCGCTGTTCTCGGCAGCTTCCACCACCAACACACCCCGGCATACTCCGCTGATAATGCGATTACGACGGGGAAAATTCTCTGCCAGCGGCGTGGTCCCAAGCGGAAATTCCGAGACAAGGCCCCCCTGGGCCGCCATCTCTTCGAAGAGCCGTTTATTTTCGGGGGGATAGATGACATCAATACCACAGCCGAGCACGCCGATGGTCCATCCGCCCCCCTTAAGGGCGCCCCGATGGGCCGCGGTGTCCACCCCCCTGGCCATTCCCGATACCACCGTGATGCCACGGCTGGCCAGCTCCCGAGCCAGCCGCTCGGTGGTGACCAGCCCGTAGGTGGAAGCACGGCGCGAACCGACTATGGCAACGGCCGATGCCAGACCGGCAATCGTCCCTTTCACATAGAGGTAGGGAGGTGCATCGACGAGCTCCCGGAGCAGCGGCGGATAGTCCGCAGCCAGGATATCGACGACCGTCACCCCGCATTTCCTTACCGCCGCACACTCTCGCTCCGCTTCCACACGGTAGTCATAACTCTTGATGGAGGCCACGGCGGCCTTACTGACCCCCTTAACCGAGGCCAGCGCCTCAGCAGGGGCCTGCAAAACCTTTTCAGGCGTGGCGAATCGCTCCAGCAGGCGGCGAAAGGTCACATTCCCCACCTGGGGGATCGCTTTGAGAGCAAACCAGTAATAATGTTCCATGACTGAAGCCGCCAGACGTCAGGTTGATGGGGAACCGCCATGCCGCAACCGGCGCAAAAAAAGGAACCAGCCGTCTGCTGGTTCCTTTTGCCTTCAACTATCTGCTTTTTTTCAATTCCACCCGATCCCCTCGATAGAGGGTTTCGATGCTTTTCACCACCAGCACCGTCGAGGTATTCTCGCCGCTCGCCACCACCACCAGCGCGCCGAGCACCTCTTCCGGCAGTTTGTCGATGCCCGGTTCCGCATACTTCGTGTCGGGAACCACATCCCGCACCACGTAGAGGAAATTGCCGACCGCCAGCCCCTGCTTCTTGCCGAGATCGAGGTAGGCAATATCCCCTTCGCCAATCCCTTCATTGCCGGTCTGGGTCGCGACGATGTAGCCGTTCAGATCGCGGTCCGCTGACTTCAAGGCAACTTCCTGCCGCCGGGAATGGTACGGCATCAGATAGGAGCCGGGACCGATCTCCAGATAAGACTTGGTAATAATCGCCTTGGAGACTTTCTCTTCCACTTGGGAAAGCTGCAAGGAGCCGAGTGGGGCAACCTTATAGCCCACCGTCACATTGGTCACCGGATGGCTCACGGGCTCCATCTTCTTGAAGATGGAGAACCGGTCGCCAACCTTCGCCCCGTTCACCCTGCCGATATCGGTATAGACCACATCGTCTTCCCCGACAATCGAGCGGTTCTGATTGGTAGCGATAATGTAACCATAGGGTTTCAGCCGGTCTTCCATGACGAAACCCTCACCGCCGGTGACGGTAAAGGCTTTCTCCCGGGCAACTTCCCGCACAGGTGGCTGCGCCTTCGGCGCTTCTTTGACCACTTCCTTGGGTGGCGCCGCCTCTTCGGCCGGCTTGGATGGCACTGCTTCCTCGGCTACCGCCGGAGGAGGAGCTACCTCTGGTGCAGCTGCCGGCATCTGGGGAGGTACCGGTGCAGCTGCTGCCTGGCCTTCCGGCGGCATGATCTCGATCCTGTCAGGGTAGACCTTTACTTTTTGGCCGGGATAGATGAAGTGTGGATTGGTAATGACCTGGTTGCGCGACCAGAGATTCGGCCAATAGTATGGGTCTTTCAAAAACCGCTCAGATAAACCCCAGAGGGTATCCCCCTGTTTGATGATATAAATTGTCGGTTCTTCGGCACCGGCCAGGACCGTCAGGAAGAGGAACACCACCGTCAGCACCGTGCAAAGCATTTTTTTCATATGCACCTCGAAAACGTTTATTGGCGGCTTACCGTTGGCCGGACCTGCACAGCTTGCTGCAGCATCCATGCCGGCTTTTAAATAGTGTCCATCCGAAAACTCGGGAGGGGACGACCGCGCCCCGCGGCCAAAAGATTAACATTATTAAAGCGTTTTCGCATCAGTTGTCAAGGGAAAACGCCCTTTTTGGTTCCATAACTGCCGGGGATATGCTAGCATCGTCGCGATTTTGCCAATATCAGACTATTGAAAAACGTAGCGAGGAAGGCCAGATGCAAGGCGCACGTAGCGCAGCTACCGAGACATATCACTTTAGATAGGCGAGTTAGCGAGCACCGCGCAACGCAGCAGATGGCCTCCGCAGTAGTTTTTCAACAGCCTGATAATCGACCCGCCCAGGATGTGGACGCCCCCGTGAAAAAGCCCGAACTTCTTGCTCCCGCAGGAAACATGGAAAAACTGAAGATCGCGATCCATTATGGCGCAGATGCGGTCTATCTCGGTGGCAAGGCCTATGGCCTGCGGAACCTCGCCGACAACTTCACCCTGCATGAGCTGGCAGAGGCTGTACAGTACTCGCACGACCGAAGGGTCAAGTGCTACCTTACCGTCAACAGCTTCCCTGACAATGGTGATCTGCCGGGACTCGGTCGCTACCTGGAAGAGGTGGCGCAAATCCCGTTCGACGCATACATAATTGCGGACCCCGGCGTTCTGGAAATGGTTCGCGACATCTCTCCGGGGCGGGCGCTACACCTCTCAACCCAGGCCAACACCACCAACTGGAAAAGCGCCCTGTTTTGGCAGAAGCAGGGGGTATCCCGCATCAACCTGGCCAGGGAAATGTCCCTTGACGCCATGCGCGAGGTCCGGGAACGGAGCGCCATCGAGCTGGAAGCGTTCGTCCATGGCGCCATGTGCATCTCCTATTCAGGCCGTTGCCTCCTCTCCAGCGTCATGGCCGGCCGGAACGCCAACAAGGGGGAATGCGCCCAGCCCTGCCGCTGGAGCTATGCCCTGGTCGAAGAAACCAGGCTGGGTGAATATTTCCCGGTCATGGAGGATGCCAACGGCACCTTTATCTTCAACTCCAAGGATCTCTGCCTGCTCCAGTACCTGCCGGAACTGGTGAGCTGCGGGATCGACTCGCTGAAGATCGAGGGGCGGATGAAGGGGATCAACTACGTGGCGGCAGTGGTCAGGGTCTACCGGGAAGCCATCGATAGCTACTTTGACGAGCCGGATAGCTACCGCTGCCGACCGGAATGGCTGGCGGAGCTCTGCAAGATCAGCCATCGCGGCTACACCACCGGTTTTTTTCTCGGCCCCCCCCGGGACGTGGATCACCAATACCAGTCAAGTTATATCCGAAGTCACGATTTTGTCGGGATTGTGGAAGAGGTCTGCGCCGACGGCACGGTGGTAGTGGAGGTGAGGAACCGGCTGCAGGAGGGGGAAACGGTGGAGTTTATCGGCCGCGGCATGCTGTCGAACCAGTGGCTGGTCAGCGAGATGGAGCTGCTCGGCGGAACTACCGCTGCCGGTGGTGTCACCCTGCCGACTGCCCACCCGAACCAAAGGATCAAGGTGCGAGTCCCCTTCCCGGTGGCCGAGTACGATCTGCTCCGGCGCGAAAAGAAAGCTCCGTAGAAGTAGACGGCGTGCGCACCGATCTTGACGCCGCTGAAAATAAGTGGAAAGGAACCACTCTAATGAAATTAATTACCGAGTTTCTCACCAGCCGCGAAGGGAGTTCCCGGCGGGACCTCACCCTGCTGTTTCTGACCTTCGCCGTCGCTTTTTTCCAGCTGCTTAGCCGACTTCCCTTACTGGATCCTGACGAGAGCCGCTATGGGGAGATCCCCCGGGAAATGCTGGAGCTGGGCGATTTCATCACCCCCCATCTCAATTACGTCAAGTATTTTGAAAAACCACCACTCCATTACTGGCTGAATGCCTTATCGTTCAGCGTCTTCGGCCAGAACGAATTCGCCGCCCGCTTTGCCGGCACCTTGTGCGGCCTGCTCGGCGTGCTCCTCACCTACCATCTTGGCCGCAAGCTGTTCGGCCGGCGGCAAGGCCTCCTCGCCGCCCTGATTCTTGGCACAGCCACCGGCTATCTGGTCCAGGCCCGCATCAACTTCACCGACATGACCCTCACCTTCTGCCTGACCGCCTGCCTCGGCTTTTACGCGGTTGCAACCCGTGATAACGAACCACGCAAGCGGTTGTACTACTATCTGTTTTACCTTTTTGCCGCCCTGGCTGTGCTGGCCAAGGGGCTGATCGGCATCGTCCTCCCCGGCGCCATCATCTTCTGTTACCTATTGGTCAGCAAGCACTGGCGCCTGCTGAAAGAGATGCGCCTGCTGACCGGCACCCTGCTGTTTCTGTTGGTCTGCGCCCCCTGGTTCATCCTCGTCTCACTGCAGAACCCGGAGTTCGCCCGCTTTTTTTTCATCCACGAGCACTTTCAGCGCTTCCTCACCAAGGTACATGGCCGTTACCAGCCATTCTGGTTCTTCATCCCGGTGCTGTTCGGCACCATGCTCCCCTGGTCCTTTTTTATCCCCGTTTCCTTGCTGGGGATCTGGCGGGAGAGAAAGCTGCCACTTGCAGATGCCCGGCTCTTCCTGGTCCTCTGGGCCGCCATCATCTTCATCTTTTTCTCCAAATCTAATTCCAAGCTGATTCCCTACATCCTGCCAATCTTCCCGGCTCTGGCGCTCCTGATGGGAGAAACCTTCTCCAGAGCCTTTGACCGGGAGTCACGGGGACTGCGTATTTCTGGCTACCTGCTTGCCACAGCTTTTACCCTTATTGGTGCGGCCCTGATTGTGTATCCGCATCTTGCACCCCGCCCGCAGCTCACCCCCGTTAGCGGATTAGTCATGGGGACAATATTTCTCCTGGAGGGGATGTTCTCATTCATCGCCCTCAGGAAGGGCCAGCTGATTGCCATGTTTATCGCGATCTGCTGTTGCTCGTACCTGCTCGGCATTGTCGGACCGCCGCTCCTCCTGGAGAGAATCGCCGCAAAAAAGAGCATGAAGGAGCTGGCGCTGCTGGTTCGGGAGAAAGCCGAAGAAGGGGCTCTCGTCATCAGTTACAATGGCTATGACCAAAGCCTCCCCTTTTATTCCCAGCGGCGGGTGGTGGTGGTTGGCGACATGGGCGAGCTCAAGTTCGGCAGCGAGCAGGGCGACCAGTCGGCCTGGTTCATCGACCGTGCCGGATTCAACCGGCTCTGGGACTCCCCCACCCCGCTCTACGTCCTGATCGACAAGCAAGAGCTGGACCGGATGCGCAGTGCCGTCAAAACGCCGGTCACTCTCCTCGGTGAGAAGGGGAACAAAGTGCTCGTCACCAACCACTGAGCAACAAATTTGCATTAACCGCTTGGCATCCGGGCAATTTTGTGCCATATATAGCAGTCGTTCAGTTGCTTACACAGGAGGAGGTGCGCGTTGCGCAAGGAGTTTCTGCCGTTTTCCACCCCCACCATCGGGGATGACGAGATCAACGAGGTGGTCGATTCCCTGAAATCCGGGTGGATCACCACCGGACCGAAGGTGAAACGCTTCGAAGACGATTTCAAGGCCTACGTCGGTGCCAAGTACGCGGTCCCCCTCAGTTCGGCCACTGCCGGGCTGCACCTCACCCTCCTTGCCTTGCGCCTCAAGGAAGGGGACGAGGTGATTACCACCCCCATGACCTTTGCCTCCACGGTCAGCATGGTCATCCTCTGCGGCGCCACGCCGGTCCTGGTCGACATCGAGCCGGGAACGCTCAACATCGATGCCGCGGCGATCCGCGCCAAGATTACTCCTAACACCAGGGCGATTATCCCGGTCCATTTCGCCGGCCAGCCATGCGACATGGATGCCATCTTCGCCCTGGCCAAAGAGTTCAACCTGACTGTCATCGAAGATGCGGCCCATGCCGCCGGCACCGAATACAAGGGGGAGAAGATCGGCTCCCTCGACTCCATCTCCATATTCTCCTTCCACCCCAACAAAAACATCACCACCGGCGAAGGGGGGATGGTCTGCACGCCAGACGAGACCCTGGCGGAAGAGATCTCTCTCCTCAAGTTCCACGGCATGAGCAGGGAAGCCTGGAAGCGCTTCTCCGCCACCGGCAACCCCAACTACGAGATCCTCCTCCCCGGCTTCAAGTACAACATGATGGACATCCAGGCCGCCCTTGGCATCCATCAGCTCCCGAAGCTGGACGGCTTTATCGCCAAACGGACCGAAATCGCCGAGTTTTACAACGCCGCCTTCGCCGACGTGGCTGAACTGGCCAGGCCTGCCTACGCTGGCTACGAGCAGCGTCATGCCTGGCACCTCTATACGCCCCTGGTTCGTGTCGAACAGCTTAGCATCGACCGGGACCAGTTCATGGCGGAGCTGAAGAAGCTGAACATCGGCAGCGGGCTCCACTATAAGGCGATCCACCATCACCCATATTATCGGGAAGCCTTGAGCATCAAGACAGGCGACCTCCCCAACGCCGATTACGCCTCGGACCGGATCCTGTCACTGCCGCTTTTCCCGAAGATGACCATGGACGACGCCAGCGACGTGGTGGAGGCGGTAAAGGACGTGATCGCGCGGAACCGGAAATAATACGTAGAGGCGCATTGCATGCGCCCAGGGCGGACGCCGTCCGCCCCTACAAGGATATAACCACATGTCACAAAAACCTTATATCTCCATCGTCATCCCGGTCTACAACGAAGAGCTGAACATCCGGCCTTTGTTCGAGCGGCTTTACCCGGTCATGCAGGGGACCGGCAAGCCATTCGAGATCATCTTCACCGACGACGGCTCCCGCGACCGCTCCATGGAGATCCTCAAGGGACTGGCCAACGCGCACCAGGAAGTGAAGGTAGTGGAGTTCAATGGCAACTTCGGCCAGCACATGGCCATTCTCGCCGCCTTTGAAAAGAGCACCGGCGAGATTGTCGTCACCCTCGATGCCGACCTGCAAAACCCGCCGGAAGAAATCCCGAAGCTGGTGGCCGAGGTGGAAAAAGGGCACGACGTGGTGGGGAGCGTCCGGCAAAGCCGGCAGGACACCCTGTTCCGCAGGCTTGCCTCGCGCATCGTCAATATCTCCACCAACAAGATGACCGGCATGCGGATGAGCGACTACGGCTGCATGCTGCGCGCCTATCACCGCAACATCGTCGACAACATCAACCGCTGCCAGGAGACCACCACCTTCATCCCCGCCCTGGCCCAGACCTTCGCCTCCAACCCGAGCGAAGTGCTGGTGGCCCATGCCGAACGGGCCGAAGGGGAGAGCAAATACTCGCTCTACAAGCTGATCCGGCTCAACTTCGACCTGATGACCGGCTTTTCGGTGGTGCCGCTGCAGCTCTTTGCCCTGATGGGGATCGTCACTTCCTGCTTTTCCGTGCTGTTCGCCCTGTTCCTGCTGGTCCGGCGCTTCGTCGTGGGAGCCGAGGTGGAGGGGGTCTTCACCCTGTTCGCCATCCTCTTCTTTCTGATCGGCATCGTCATCTTCGGCATCGGCCTGGTGGGAGAATACGTAGGCCGGGTCTACCAGGAAGTGCGGAGAAGGCCGCGCTACGTGATTCGTAGGGTGCATGGCTTTGGGGAATAACCGTCAACACCTGCCACAGAGACACTGAGACACAGAGAAAAAACTGGATACTAGAGAGGCCGAAGGTAAACGAAACGAATTTGGTTTTAACTATACAGCGGTTGTTTTTTTGTCTTGATGCTTCGTTCTTCATTTTTTTCAAAGGTTTTCTCCGTGCCTCTGTGTCTCTGTGGCAGAATTGAAAGGGTTTCATGGGCAAAATAGTCGTCTGCGCCTACCACAATGTGGGCTACCGCTGTCTGGAGGAACTGCTGCGCCAGGGGGCCGATGTTAAGCTGGTCTTCACTCACGAGGACTCCCCCACTGAGGAGATCTGGTTCAGCTCGGTCCGGCAGCTGGCCGAGCGACACGGCATAAAGGTCCTGACCAGCGACATCAACCTGCCGGAGAATATGGAGCTGCTCCGGGAGATCGCCCCGGGTTTCATCCTCTCCTTCTACTACCGGAACATGATCAAACCGGCGGTCCTCGCTATCCCCGAGAGAGGTGCCCTCAACCTGCACGGCTCCTATCTCCCCAAATATCGGGGGCGGGTGCCGGTCAACTGGGCAGTCATCAACGGCGAAACCGAGACCGGCGCCACCCTCCACTATATGGTGGAAAAGCCGGACGCCGGCGAGATCGTCGACCGGGAAAAGGTGGCCATCGCCTTTACCGATACTGCCTTTGACGTGTTCAACAAGGTCACCGAGGCAGCGGTCACGGTAATCGCCCGCTCCTGGCCGATGCTGCGTGATGGCAAGGCCCCGCGCATCCCGATGGACTTGAAGGCAGGGAGCTACTTCGGCGGCAGAAAGCCGGCCGACGGCCTCATCGACTGGACAAAATCCGCCACAGAGATCTACAACCTGATCCGTGGCGTGACCCACCCCTACCCCGGCGCCTTCACCTGGCTAGAGGGGGAAAAAGTCATCATCTGGCAAGCCTGGCCGGTGGAGGGTAACGGCGAGCCGGGTCGCATAATCTCGCAGAGCCCGCTGCTGGTAGGGACTGGACAAGGACTCCTGGAGATCCGCTCACTGCAGATAGAAGGGAATAACGAAGTTTCTACTGCCGCTTTCGTTGCAGAACGGGATATTCCGGCATCCCAATTCCAGAATTTATAAAAAAACCAACCGGCTTCGAGAATGGCAACCTATGCAAGGCGCGCGAGGACCGGGATGCGAGGCGTACGATCAGTACGTTGAGCGTCACGGCCCGGAGCGCAACGCCGCAGACGGCCCATTATCGAAGCCGTCCCCAAGGAGAAACTCGAACATGAAAGTACTTATACTAGGCGTCAACGGCTTCATCGGCAATGCCCTCACCAGGCGGATCCTCGATACCACCGAATGGGAGGTCTACGGCCTCGACATGAGCACCGACAAGCTGGAGCACTCGATGGGCAATCCACGTTTCCACTTCCTTGAAGGGGACATCACCATCAACAAGGAGTGGATCGAGTACAACATCAAGAAGTGCGATGTGGTCCTGCCGCTGGTGGCGATTGCCACCCCGGTCACCTATGTCAAGGACCCGCTCCGGGTCTTCGAGCTAGATTTCGAGGAGAACCTGAAGATCATCCGCCAGTGTGTCAAATACAAGAAGCGGGTCATCTTCCCCTCCACCTCCGAAGTGTACGGGATGAGCCCGGACCGGGAGTTCGACGAAGAAAACTCACCCCTCATGCTCGGCCCCATCAACAAGGAACGCTGGATCTATTCCTGCGCCAAGCAGATGCTCGACCGGGTCATCTACGCATACGGCGAACATGAAGGACTGCAGTACACCCTGTTCCGCCCGTTCAACTGGATCGGGCCGAAACTTGACTCCATCTCCACCGCCAAGGAAGGGAGCTCGCGGGTCCTTACCCAGTTCCTCTACAACATCCTGGCGGGCGAGCCGATTCAGCTCGTGGACGGCGGCAACCAGCGCCGTTCCTTCACTTATGTAGAGGACGGCATTGACTGCCTGATGCGGATCATCGAGAACAAAAACGGCAACGCCACCAGTGGCATCTTCAACATCGGCAACCCCGTCAACGACCTATCAGTGAAAGAGCTGGCCCACAAGCTGCGGGACCTGGTCAAGGAATATCCCCAGTACCGGGACAAGGCAGAAAAGTGCCAGATCATCGAAGTGAGTTCCGACAGCTTCTATGGCAAGGGGTATCAAGACATGCTGACCCGTGTCCCGTCGGTGAAAATGGCCAAGGACAAACTTGGCTGGCAGCCGCTGACCGGTATCGACGAAGCACTCAGGAAAACCCTCGACTTCTACCTGGTGGAAGAGCGGGAAAAGATTGAGCATCTGCTGTAGCACATAAGCGCGGAAGGCGGGAAAGGATAGACTTTTCTTCCGTTCTTCAGCCTTCCGCTTAGGAAAACCTCTATGCCCCCCACTATCGCTCTCAAAGTAGATGTGGACACCTATGCCGGCACCCGGGACGGAGTTCCTCGCCTGCTGGAGATCCTGGAAGGCTTTGGCATCCGGGCCACCTTCTATTTTTCCATGGGCCCGGACAACTCGGGAAAGGCCATCCGCCGCATCTTCACCCGTCCCGGCTTTCTGCGCAAGATGTTGCGCACCGGCGCGCCGTCCCTTTACGGTATCAAAACCATGCTCTACGGCACCCTACTCCCTCCGCCGAAGATTGCCGGCTCCTTTCCCGACATCCTGCGCCGGACCAAGGCCATGGGGCATGAGGTTGGCATTCACTGCTGGGATCACGTGAAGTGGCATGACCTCCTCCCCTACCTGCCAAAACAGGTGACAGTCATGGAACTGGGCCGGGCCGCCTCGCTGTTCGAGGAGATCATGGGCTTCCGGGCCAGAACCACCGCAGCTCCAGGGTGGACAGTATCGGCCGACTCGCTGGAAATTCAGGACGCCCTCGCCCTCGATTACTGCAGCGACGCGCGAGGGAGTATGCCATTTCTACCGGTGCTCGGCGGCAAGCGTTTCAACACCCTGCAGGTTCCCACCACGCTCCCGACCATGGACGAACTTCTCGGCCAGGACGGCATCACCGCTGAAACCATCAACGACCGCTACCTTTCGCTGCTCACGCCCGGCCTCAACGTCCATACCATTCACGCAGAACTGGAGGGAGGAAAGCTGGCGCCGGTCTTCATCGATCTATTGCAGCGCCTGCAGGCCAAGGAGGCGCGCTTTATTACGCTCGCTGAAGCAGCAGCGACCGCCAAGGCTACCAACCCGCCCCACTGCGCTCTCAACATGGGGGAGATTGCAGGCCGTGCCGGCACAGTGGCACTGCAGGGCGCACCCAACCAGCCACACTCCCCTGCCTGAACGTTAGTTATCGAGAGGCATCCTCAGACGGAGTTCGTTTTGGCCATCCAGGTAACCAGATATTTCCAGCTAAGGCGTCATGACATGGCTTACCTGAAATTCACCATCGAGGCGTACGACGGTCTTGCCACCATGACCACCGTCGATGGGGGCAGCGGGACTGTCAGCATTACCAGCCCGGCCGGCGTTGCAGCAGAGACAAACGCCCTGCTTCTGGCCATCGCTACCGAGATACCTTTAACCGAGCTGCCGCAGCCGGACGATAGCCGGCTCCATGCAAAATCTGCCGTGATGGAGGGATGCTGACCAGTGCTCGACCAAATCGATATTTCCAGGGTATTGCGCAAGGCCTTGAACGGTGGCGGTGAGTTTGCTGACATCTACTTTGAGGAAGGCTCCGCCACGGCCATCGCCTGTGAGGACGGCAAGATCGAGAAAGTGATCGCCGGGACCGACCGGGGCGTAGGCATCCGCGTCATCTCCGACCTGCGGACCGCCTATGCCTACACAAACGAGGTGACGGAAAGCGCCCTCGTTGCGCTGGCGGAAACCGTGAGCCGGGCAGTCAAGGGGAACTCCTTCGGCAGCGCCATCGATATGCGCCCCAAAAGGGTCGGCAGCGGCTTTCCGATTACAATGCCGCCGGCACAGGTGCCACTCCTGGATAAGGTGGCGCTGGTCAATCGTGCCAATCTTGCTGCCAGGGGCGCGGACCCCAGAATCCGGCAGGTGATGGTGGTCTACCGGGACAGCAAGGTCACTACCCAGATTGCCAATTCCGCTGGTGAATTCATCGAAAACAGTCGCACCGGCATGGTGTTCATGGCCCAGGTGGTGGCTGGCGAGGGAGAGCTGATCCAGACCGGCTACGAACCGATCGGCGGCTTTCGAGGGCTGGAATTGCTGGACGGCAATGCGGTCGAGCAGATCGCACTGACCGCCTGCCGCAGGGCACTGCTAATGCTTACTGCGCGCAAGGCCCCGGGCGGCATGATGCCGGTAGTCTTCTCTTCAGAGGCTGGTGGCACCATGGTCCACGAGGCAATTGGCCATGGCCTGGAGGCCGATCTGGCACAGTCCGGCGTCTCGGTCTATAGTGGGAAGCTCGGCATGCAGGTGGCCTCACCGCTGGTGACCGTCATTGACGACTCTACCATCCCCCATGCTCGTGGCTCGTTTTCCTTTGATGATGAAGGAACACCGGCCCAACGGACCGTGCTGGTGGAAAACGGCATCCTGAAGGGGTACATGTATGACCGCCTGTCCGCCATGAAAGACGGCTGTCGTTCAACGGGCAACGGCCGGCGCGAGTCATACCACGCCAAGCCCATCGTCCGCATGACCAACACCCTGATCGCGCCGGGCTCCACCCCCCCCGAGTCGATCCTGAAAGGGGTGCAGCGCGGCCTCTTCGTCAAAAAAATGGGGGGAGGTCAGGTCAACACCGTCAATGGCGATTTTGTCTTCGAGGTCTCCGAAGGATATCTCATCGAAAACGGGGCCATCGGCGAACCGGTGCGGGGCGCCACTCTAACCGGCAATGGCCCGGAGATCCTTCAGCGGGTAGAAAAGGTCGGCAGTGATCTCGGCTTCGGCATCGGCACCTGCGGCAAAGACGGCCAAGGGGTACCGGTATCGGATGCCCAGCCAACCCTTCTCATCTCGGCAATCACGGTGGGTGGCGCCGCCTGAAAACCGGCCGGACCAGCTTTATCATGCAAACCGCTTGCACAGCAGACACTGTTGCGTTAAACTGTCTCGAACTTGTACCAGGCGCAGCGAAACCGAAAAGGAGATAAGCGATGGATCTGAAGGGTTCTAAAACGGAAAAAAACATCCTTACTGCATTTGCCGGGGAAAGCCAGGCACGCAACCGCTACACCTATTTCGCCGCCAAGGCGCGCAATGACGGATATGTCCAGATTGCCGATATTTTCGAGGAAACTGCCAACCAGGAGCGCGAGCACGCCAAGCGCCTCTTCAAGCTGCTGGAAGGCGGCGAGGCAGAGATCACCGCCACGTTCCCGGCCGGCAAAATCGGCACCACCGCCGAAAACCTGAAGGAATCGGCTGGCGGCGAGCACTATGAGCATACCCAGATGTACCCCGAATTTGCCGCGGTTGCCCGGCAGGAAGGTTTTGAGGGTACTGCCAAAATCTTCCTGGCGATTGCGGTGGCAGAAAAACAGCATGAAAAACGCTACCTCGATCTGCTCCGCAACATCGAACTGAACCGGGTATTCAAGCGCGAGCAGCCAGAGGTCTGGCGCTGCCGGAACTGCGGCTACCTCCATTCCGGCAACGAGGCCCCGGACGCCTGCCCGGCCTGCGCCCATGCGAAGGCTCATTTCGAGATTCTCGGCGAAAACTATTAATCTGGAAAAGGCATTTATCCACGAAGGACACGAAGTTCCACCAAAGAATAACAATCTTTGTTGATTAGCTCCGTAATGGTAAACACGGTTTATTGGCGATCTGATTTCCTTCGTGTATCTTTGTGTCCTTCGTGGATAATTTTTTAGGATTAAAAGCTGCCATGGCACTTTCCGTGACACAAACAAGGCCGCTGGAATATTTCCGGCGGCCTTGTTGCATTCTCCAACATAGACTGACGCTACGCCCTACTCGATGACCTTCAGCGACTTGATGTATACCGGTTCCAGCGGCACATCCGAGTGGCCTCCCTTGGAGCCGGTCTTCACCTCGCGAATGGCATCCACTACCTCCATCCCTTCAGTGACCTGAGCGAACACCGCGTAGCCGAACTGATCGGGACTTTTCCCCGAATGATCAAGAAAGCCGTTGTCTACCACGTTGATGAAGAACTGGGAGGTGGCGCTATCCACAACGCTGGTCCTCGCCATGGCCAGCGTGCCGCGCTTGTTGGCCAGGCCGTTGGTCGCCTCGTTTTTGATGGCGAACTTGGTTTTTTTCGGCTGCATCTCGGTGTCCAGCCCGCCCCCCTGCACCATGAAATTCTTGATGACCCGGTGGAAAATCAACCCGTCATAGTAGCCTTCTTTCACATAGGTAAGAAAGTTGCGCACGGAAATGGGGGCCTTGTCTTTGAATAGTTCAATCGTGATGTTCCCCATGGAGGTTTCCATCAGAACCTGGGGGTTTTTCTCTTCTGCCATAAGCATCTCCTTTGAATGTCGTGCGCCTTCGGTGCCAAAAGCGCCGGCGTGAAAATCTGACTCTTCCTTTTTATCACAATTTCCCTGGAAGTGAAATTTTTTTCGGCCCCATTGACCCACAGTTGCAAAGTCCCGCGCTTCGGGTATGCTTAAGGCAAATTACCATCCGGCTAAGGAAAGGAAACCCACGTGATCAGTTTCCGATGGAAGACAATGGCAGCAGTGGCAGCGCTCCTCATCCCGACTGCAATGGTTACACACCTGGCACAGGCAGACCCCGGCTTATTCCAGAGCACGCCGCAAGCGGGGGCAAACACATTCCAGAGCCAGGCGAAGGTGGGCAAGCCCGCCCCGAGCTTTGCCATGGATGCCGTGCTCAACCGCGAATTCAAAAACGTGCGGCTGGTGGACTACCGTGGGAAATGGGTGGTGCTGTTCTTTTACCCTCTCGACTTCACCTATGTCTGCCCCACCGAGATCACCGGCTTCGACAAGGCGTTCGATGCGTTCAAAAAGCTCAATGCTATCGTGCTGGGTGCTTCGGTGGACAGCAAATACTCGCACCTGGCCTGGATCGAACGGGGCGACCTCGGCACGCTCCGCTTTCCGCTCCTGTCAGATATCACCAAGGAGGTGTCGCGAAGCTACGGCTGCCTTGACGAAGAACAGGGGGTAGCGCTGCGCGCCCTGTTCATCATCGACCCGAACGGTAATCTGCAGTACCAAGTGGTCCACAATCTATCGGTTGGGAGAAATGTCGACGAGGTGCTGCGGGTGCTGGAGGCACTCCAGACCGGTGAACTCTGCCCGCTTGGCTGGAAGCCGGGGCAGAAGACCCTGGGGAAATGAGACCAGCTGACCAACAATCCAGCTTCTTTCTGTTTTGACTTTATTCGGGAAAACCGTTACATTATAACGGTTGCACATTCCACCCAGCCAAAGCAGAAGGATAACCACCCATGATCAAGACCAACAACCTTAAGATAAAAAGCATCACCCCGATCATCGCCCCCGCCGACCTGCGCCAGGTGTTCCCCCAATCCGAAGAGTCGAGCGAATTTGTGGCCGCCAGTCGTGTCCACATCAAGAATATCCTGAGGGGACTCGACCCACGGCTGATGGTGGTGGTGGGGCCCTGTTCCATTCACGATCCAAAAGCGGCCCTCGACTACGCGGGACGGCTGGCCCGGCTGGGGGAGGAACTCTCCGACCAGCTGTTCCTGATCATGCGCGTCTACTTCGAGAAGCCCCGTACCACCATCGGCTGGAAGGGCGTGATCAACGACCCGGACATGAACGGCAGCCACCAGATCTCCAAGGGACTCGGCATTGCCCGGCGGCTTCTCTGTGACATCACCAGCATGAAACTGCCGGTGGCGACCGAGATGCTCGACCCAATCACCCCGGAATACCTGGCAGACCATCTCTCCTGGGGGGCGATCGGCGCCCGCACCACCGAATCCCAGACCCACCGAGAAATGGCGAGTGGTCTATCTTTCCCGATCGGCTTCAAAAACGGCACCGACGGTAACCTGCAGGTGGCCATCGACGCCATGAAGGCCGCCCTACACTCGCACAGCTTCCTCGGCATCAACCGGGAGGGACAGACCTCCATCATCCAGACCACCGGCAACCCCGACGTCCACATGGTGCTGCGCGGCGGGAAAAAACCGAACTACGCGCCGGAAGATATCGCCAGGACCGAGGAGATGCTCGGCAAGGCAGGCCTCTTCCCGACCATGATGGTCGACTGCAGCCACGGCAACTCGGAGAAGGACCACGAAAAACAGCCGGCGGTTCTGGCAAGCGTCATCGAGCAGATCGGCGCGGGGAATCGCTCCATCTCAGGGGTGATGATCGAGAGCTTCCTGGAGGCGGGGAGTCAGAACCTCTCCGATGACCTCACCAAGCTCAAATACGGCGTCTCGATCACCGACAAATGCATCGACTGGGCCACCACGGAAAAGATCCTGCGGGAGGCGCACCAAAAACTGAAGAAGTGCGGCGGCAGAAAGCTGCAGGCATAGATCGCGCGCGGAAGAGTGGAAGCATATCTCTGCCCTAGATAGAAGCAAAAAAGGCCCCGAAAGGGCCTTTTTTCATGGGGATTGGGCCAGGTTGGCGCTACCACTCTTCCGCCTAACCTGGTTCTTATGTTGAGATCAAATCCTCGCCTGCACCTCAAAGTGTTTGCTCGACTGCTTCAAACATGTACGCGGCCAGCTTTATCCCGGCCGTGAATAAAAAAGCGATGAAGCCGAACGCCAGGCCGTCGCCGTCGGTTGGCATTGCGATCCCGGTGAATTTCATTATGACAATGGCCAGCATTACGTTCAGGGCCCCTTCCAAAACAAATTCCGCGCTAAACGCCAGTTTAAACAGCTTCCGCATCAGCCAGGTAAGGTAATCGGCATACAGGATGCCGCTGCTCAAACCGATCAGGGACTGATTTTGGCTCTGATTGCCAACCCGCAGCAGGGTGAAGAGGAGCGAATAAAAGCCAAAACGAACGGCCAGCCACCCCCACCACTTCAGCCCTTTTAGCGCAACCAGATTAGGCCACTGCATCTTCTCTCCGGCTTTTTCACAGCCCGCATCCCGGAGGGATGCCAGCCATTAGCCGGGGATAGAGGCCGCAGGCCGACATCCCCGGAACGGTAACGACAAAAATCCCGACCCCGTCAGGGGTCGCAGAGTGATTCATTCCAGACATTCTTTCTATTATCAATGAATTCACCCTAATAGCCGCGATTACCCCCATAATAAAACCTATTACAATAAAGCCAATGAATATAATTTTTAACTTCTTTTTACTCAACCAACACATCGTAATAGAAGAGACAAAATATGCAAAGCCCCCTATAATTATTCCTATAATAGTTCCTAGTACAATAAGAATCAAAAAAATATACACTTATTTAGCAGTAATTTTGAGAACATAAATACCTATTGGTTTATATTTGAAGGAGAAGAACAAGAAACGAAAAGCCCCAGCATCTCTGCCGGGGCTTTGTTGTTAAATTCAGATCCCGCAGCCGCAACCTCTGCTGCAGCCGGTGGTCTTCATGTACAGCGGCTTGACGAAGCTGGCGTCGGTCCCCTTCCGCACCTCCTCGATCACCTCCGGCGGCACCGCCGAGTCTACCGAGAGGATGACCATCGCCTCGCCCAGCTTCTCCCGCCGTCCCAGGTTCATGGCGGCGATGTTGATGTCGCGAGCGCCTAAGATGGTGCCGATCTTGCCGATCATACCGGGGCGGTCGTTGTAGACCAGGAGCAGCATGTGCTCGGCGGGAAAAAATTCCATCGCGTAATCGCGCAGCCGGACGATACGCGGCTCTCCCTCGAAAAGGGTACCGGAGATGGTCCGTTTTTTGCCGGAACTCTCGATGGTGATGGTCAGCATATTGGAGAAGGCCTCCGACTGGGTCGATTTCGCCTCCTCCACCACGATCCCCATGCCCTCCGCCACCAAACTGGCATTCACCATGTTCACGTCCTGGTCAACCATCGGCCGGAGCAGCGTGGCGAGTCCGCAGACGGTGAGCGGGGTACAGTCGTAATGGGCAATGTTGCCTGAATAGGAAAAGGTCACCCGGTTGGGGTTCTTGTCGATCAGCTGAATGACGAACTCTGAGAGGACGTTCATCAGGGTGAGGAACGGCCGCATCTGGTCCATCAGTGCCAGGTCGAAGCGTGGGATGTTGACGGCGTTCTCCAGGGGCTTCTCATCCAGGTAGTTGAGGATCTCCCGGGAGACGTCGACCGCCACATTCACCTGCGCCTCGAAGGTATTGGCGCCCAGGTGCGGCGTCACCACCAGCTTTTCGCTGGCGATGAGCTCCTTTAAGATCTCGGTCTTCGGCGGTTCCTCGCTCCAGACGTCAAGGGCCGCGCCGGTGACCTTGCCACTATTCAAGGCGTCAAGGAGCGCCTTCTCGTTGATGATGCCGCCGCGTGCCGCATTGATGACAATCACTCCTTGCTTCATCATGGCGATCTCCCGCGCCCCAATCATATCCTTGGTCTCATCGGTTAAGGGGGTGTGGACGGTGATGATGTCGCAGTTCTTGTAGATCTCTTCGTGGGAAACGAGCTTTACCCCCAGGTCGTGGGCGCGCTTGACGGCGATATAAGGGTCGCAGGCAAGCACCTCGCACTCGAACGCCTTCAGTCTGGTGGCGACGCGCCCCCCCACCTTGCCAAGGCCGATCACTCCGGCCGTTTTCCCCTTCAGCTCGTGGCCGGTGAAGGGAGCCCGCTTCCATTCGCCGCTTTTGAGGCTCGCATTGGCCTTGGTGATGTTGCGGCAGAAGGCGAGAAGCAGCGCCATGGCGTGCTCGGCGGCGCTATTGGTGTTGCCCAAGGGGGCGTTGACGACGATGACCCCACGGGAGCTTGCATAATCGACATCCACGTTATCGATACCGACCCCGGCCCTGGCCACCAGCTTCAGTTTCGTGGCAGCATCGAGGAGCGCCTTGTCGACGGTGGTGCCGCTGCGGGTAATGATCACCTCGTAGTCACCGATGATCTTCAGCAGCTCTTCCTTGGAAAGCCCGAGGCGGATGTCTATCTCCACCCGCGGGTCTTGCTCCAATAACGCCAGACCTTCCCTGGCCACTTCGTCGGTTACGATAACCTTCATTGCCGCTCCCTCTCTAAATAAAGTTTGCCTTTTTACGATCAAAATGAACCCGCATCTTATCCCCGCTGGCAAAAAAATGCAAGACCGGCTGCGCGATCTCGTGGTATATATGGGAAAATATCTGGCAGGAGTAGCAACCATGCTGCAGTTCAAACCGTTTCACATCGTGCTGGTGGAGCCGGAGATCCCCCCCAACACCGGCAACATCGCCCGCCTCTGCGGGGCCACCGGTAGTGTCTTGCATCTGGTGGGGAAGCTCGGCTTTGCCACCGACGACAAAACCCTGAAACGGGCCGGCCTCGACTACTGGAGCGAAGTGGAAGTCCGCTACTGGCAGGATCTCGCTCAGCTCCAGGCTACCTATCCGTCTGGCCGCTTCATTTACACCAGCAAGAAGGTCCAGCTGAGCTATACGGCTCTCGCGTTCCAGGAGGGAGACTTCATCGTCTTCGGCAAGGAGACCAAAGGCCTTCCCGAGGAGTTGATCGCGGCCAACCTGGAGCATAGCGTGCGCATCCCTATCCTCGGCAAGGTCCGCAGCCTCAATCTCTCCACCGCAGCCGGGATTGTCCTGTACGAGGCGCTCCGCCAGACGGGCAGACTGATGAATGCATAAAAAGTCCAGCTGCTGCGTTATGCTCATCCTTCGTCACTGCGGCGTACTTTTCGTACGCCTCATTCCTCAGGATTCGCAAGCCTTGCATCTGGAGCTTTTCTGCATTCATTAACCCCTCTCGTTTAGAGGCGGGACCGTGGACCGGTTAAACAGTAGATTCTTACGTCGCACGTCGCACGCAGCACGTCGCACGAGGTACCCATGCTCCTGAAAGCCGTCATCTGGATGAACCTCGCCCTCATATTCTATACCTATGCAGTTTTCAGTGGCAGGCGCGAGGGGCTCCACGCCAAGCAGCTGCCTGTCTTCGGCACTGGCCTGTTCTTCGACTACCTGGGAACCATGCAGATGAGCAGCTACGCAATGATTTACGGCAAGGCCCCCGAATGGCACAACCTTACCGGCATCCTCTCCCTGGCAGGGATGGCGTTCCATTTCCTGTTGGCCCTCACCGCCACCCTGATGCGGCGGGCCGACTGCGTCAACCGCACCTTCCACCGGGTCAGTCTCACCATCTACATGCTCTGGTGCGGCGCCTTTGCCAGCGGAGCCGTCTCCGGCATGCTCAAGGCCAGCCATTATCCCCACTGAACGGCACAGCATCGCTTAATTATAATATATTGACAAACCAGCAGTTGTGACGTAAGTTAGGGCACCATTTGACCCCAGAGGGAGTTGACCATGAGAAAGATCCTCTTTGTCGTGACCTGTCTGCTAATTGTCTGTTTCGGCGCCTTTCAGAGCGAAGGGGCCGGCAAGAAACGCCGCACCATGCCGCACGAGTACGGCAATGTACTGATCAACAACTTTTCCGCCAATGCCAAGCTTCCGCCGGTGGTCTTTGAACACTGGTCCCACCGGGCCAAGTTCACCTGCCGGCTTTGCCATGTGGATATCGGCTTTGCCATGAAGGTGGGCGGGACCGAGATCAAGGCCGCCGAGAACATGAAGGGGTATTTCTGCGGCACCTGCCACAACGGCCGGCTGGAATATGGCGGCAGGAAGGTTTTCGAGTCCTGTTCCCGACAATTCACTAACGACGATGCCAAGCGCTGCGAGCGCTGCCACGCCAGCCAGAAGAATCCCAACCGCGAAGCGGAATTCTACAAGTTTGCCGAAAACCTGCCGAAGGAACGGTTTGGCAACGGCATCAACTGGGAGAGCGCAGAGGAGAAGGGCCTGATAAAGCCGGTGGACTTCCTGGCGGGGGTCTCCATCAAGCGTTCAACCATGGCAATCCAGAAGGACTTCAGCTTGAACCCCAAGGTGGAAGGGTTGCCGAACATCATCTTTTCCCACAAGAAACACACGGTCTGGAACGGTTGCGAAGTCTGCCACCCCGACATTTTTATCGGCGTGAAAAGAGGACTGACCAAATATTCCATGCCAGAAATCTTCGAGGGTAAATACTGCGGGGTCTGCCACACCAGCGTGGCCTTCCCGCTCATGGACTGCCAAAGATGCCATATCAAACCGGTTCAGCTTTAACCAGCGCCATCCTGTTGCTGGCGGTGCTTATCCTGGCGGGGACCGCGGGGGGGACTGATTTCTTCAATCTTCCCGCGCCTCTCCCGCCGGATCAGTACGGGAATATCGTCATCAATCGGATCTCGACAAAGAACGGGGTGAAGCCGGTCTCGTTCTCGCACCGGATCCACCGTATGCGCTACACCTGCCGGGTCTGTCATGCCGAGCTTGAGTTCAACATGAAGACCAACTCCACGGAGATCTCCGAGTCTTCGAGCCGCTCCGGACGGTTCTGCGGCGCCTGCCACAACGGCAAAATATCGTTCAAGCACAATGGCAACTGTGACCGTTGCCACAACGGCGACATGGAGGCGGGAGGGGATAAGTTCGCAGAGCTGGAAAAGCTGCCATTCCCCCGGACTTTTTACGGTGACGGAATCAACTGGGTGGAGGCGGTAACGCAGGGGAAAATCACCCCCTTAAACCACCTGAAGGTCAAGTCCACAAGCATCCCCTTCGACAAGACCCTGCTTCTCGAAGCAGAATGGAGCATTATCCCGCCGGTCATCTTCCCGCACAAAGAGCACACGGCCTGGATCGACTGCGACGGTTGCCACCCGGACCCCTTCAACATCAAACGGAAAACCACCCAGCACTTTTCCATGTCCGCCATCCTGCGGGGCGAGTTCTGCGGAGAATGCCATCTCAATGTCGCCTTCCCGATGAATGACTGCAAGCGCTGTCACCCAGGAATGAAGGACGACAAGAAGATGCCGGGGCTGTAACCGGGAAGAAAGGGACCTCTTGTGATACCGGCGAAGAAAACCATCCTGACCGCAACCGTGGCACTCACCCTGGCTGGCGGGATCTCTCCCCTCCCCTGGCTGCACGGTTGGAATGTGGCTGCGGCAGTCGCTGGGGAAAACTGGCAGCAGGAATTCGAAGCGGTCTGTGCCAAGACCGACGACCCCATGTCCCTCTCAACCGAAGAGCTGAAGGGCTTTCTGGCAAGACTCGACAGGCTGCTGCCGGTCGTCGACAAACTTGACGAGAGCACCCGCAAGGTATATCTCAAGAGAATCCGGAGCTGCCGTAACCTTTACGCCTTTGTCCTGGAGAGTAAGGACCTGAAGGTTGGAGGAAAGTAGCCCGTTCCTGCAGCCACACACCTCCCGGCAAGATCCTTACCCTGCTGAAACCTTTCCCTCACTACCTCATCACCGCGCCTTTCATTGTGGGCTGGTACGCCCCCAGCAGTTCCATCACCTTGATAGAGCCATTCTCTGCTCCACAAAGGCAAGCACACTCTCCAGCGCAGCGGCAACTTCCCTGGTCGCCGGCAGCGTTGCCGCCAGCTTGTTGATATAATCCCGCTCCTCCATCAGCCGGAATGACGCGGGGAAATTGAGGTCATGGACCCACGATAACTGCAGCAGCTTGAAGTCGCTGAGAGTTTTCAGCATTGTCAGATCAACCATCTCATGTCGGAGCAGGCAGGCCAGCACTTCCTTCGAGCAGACGGGGAGATCTGGAAAGCCAAGGCCCACCGCCGAGGCCCGTTCTTCATCGGGCTGGGCATAAAATTCAATGAACACCCGCCAGATGTCAAGCTTGTCCGCGTCGCGGATCAGCCTGAGGAAGAGGAGGTCCCGTTCCGCCAAACCGGTCGGGATCTTGAACACGTTGTGCTGTGCCACCGCCCGGATAATGGTCTGCCGCTCTTCAGCAGGGAGTTCCACCAGCAATTCCTCTTCGGCCAGGATTTTTGCGCCGAGCGCTGCGTGATTCACCGAATCTGCGTCCCTGAAGGTTTTATACTGTTGGTACTGCTGGAACCTTCCAACGTCATGGAACAGGGCAACCGCCTCCGCCAGCAGCCGCTCGTGATCAGTTAGGGCCAGGCTCTCGGTCAGGAGGTTCATATTGGTGAGCACTCCCTGGGTATGCTCCTCCTTGAGGCGGATGTTGCGGTTATCCGCAGCATTTCCCGTATAAAAGGAGCTACAGTAACCGGCAAACCAGCTCTTCATTCGGTCAAAAGTGCTGTCATTCATCAATTCCCTGATCTCCGCCTGTTCAACGCGTGCCTCCACTACTCCCCGCTCCGCGCAGGAAGTCCAGGATGCAGACGTTGAAGGCCGCCGGGTGCTCCAGATTGGCCATGTGTCCAGCCTCAGAAACGATACAGAGCTTACAGCCAGGCACACCTGCGGCAATGGCGCGGGCGATCTCCGGCGGCGCCACCTTGTCCCCCTCGGCGCCGATTGCCACGGCCGGGACGCGGAACGTACCGAGGAGCGGAGTGTAATCCTTCCTCTCGCGCATGGCAAGAAGCCCGCCCGCCAGTCCGCGCGAATCGTTGGCCATCATCCAGCCGTAAACTTCAGCGACGAGCTTTGGACGCTGGGTCAAGGAGGCCTCGGCAAACAGCAGCGGCTCGAAGGCGTCCGCAACAACCTGGGGACCGAACTTCGCGACATCCTGGGCAAGTTTGAGCCGCCGCGCCTTGGCCGGGTCGTCATCGGCATTGGCGCGGGTGACGATGAAGCAGGCGCCGCTGAGCCGCTCCGGGTAGCGCTCCAGCAAATTGAACAGCACATACCCCCCCATCGACATCCCGCCGATAACCGCCCGACCGATCCCGAGATGGTCGAGGAGCTCGACGAGATCGTCGGCAAAGAGCTCCATGGAATAGGGGCCATCAGGGGCATCGCTCTCGCCGAAACCGCGCAGGTCGGGAGTGATGACCCGGTAGCCGGCAGCAGTGAGCTTCGACAGCTGGGGGTGCCACATCCGCCGGCAGAGAGGGAAACCATGGATAAGGAGCAAAGCCGGGCCAGATCCACCGGTATCGTCGAACGCCAGATTTATGCCATTTATGACTGCACGCATGTAACGGTCACCCCTTTGCTCAATTTTACTTCCCCTGCTTCTCTTTCCGCTGCAACCATTCGACGATCCGTCGCACCAGATTGGCCTGATAGATGGCCACGAACAGGATCAGTGCCACATTAACAAACTGCGCCCAGACCGGATCGGGTATTGTCTGACTCATGGGAACCTTACCGTGCTGCTGGTTGCGGCAGAGGTACCATGCACTCCCCACTGCGCCAGTAACGACACCCGCTACCATGAAGGGCTTTTTCAGCCGTGACTGGTCTGACATTCGCAATCGCATGGAAATTCCTTATGCTCCTTTGCTTAAGCGTGTTTGCCAACCCTTTCTTTGCGGCTTTGTGGGAGAATACTCTCCCTAAAAGAAAGGGGGCTTAGCGCCCCCTCTGCTCTGTCAATCCTCGAAATTCCCCGCCGGCCCCTTGTCGCTGTTGATGGCCTTGGCCTTTTCCACAATCTTCGCGTCGGTCCATTGGGCAGGTTCATCGATCCGACTCCCCTTGGGGCCGAGGTCGTAGGAGCCTGCCTTGAGAAGCGCCTCGATTGCCAAGGGAGCAGTGTCCCTGGAGTTGAAAACGGTGGTGATCAGCTTGTAGGCGAATTCCTCCACCCGTTTTGCCATCCGCTCGCGGATCTCTTTTGGTTGGGCGAGGAGCTTGTTCTCGAAGGGGAGATTGAGGCTTTTGTAGTCCCCCTTCTTCCACCCCTTGGAGTCGGCATAGGCGACGATCTCGGCCCAGAGCTCCTCGGTCATCCCCTCACCCTGTTTCTTGATGAAGTTGCCGTTAGCATCTAACTGAGCGTTGCCGTAGTCGTTCACCTCCAGCCCCCAGGAGATCATCTGCAGCGCGGTAGCAACGTTGGCCTTGGTGGTGGCGGTCTTGGTGGCAATCTCCCGCAGCCGTTCGGAGCTGTTCCCCGAGGTGCCGTGTTGGGCTCCGTTCACTTTGTATTTGGTCAGGGCATTATGGATATCAGCGGTCAGGCCAACCTGAATCCCCGCGTCACTCGCTTCCAGACCGTGGGTGGTACCGTTGTTGAGGGCGATCCAGTCGGGGAAGATGCCGTGGGCATTCAACCCCTGGATGAGGAATAGCGCCTCGGGGACGGTGGAGAGCCCCTGGGAACCCTTGATTTCCCCAACCTCGGTCTCGAGCCCCGCCCACTTCGGAATGAAAGGGTTGATGGCAAGGTTGGCGAGCAGGTTCTGATCGTCGGGAAGGTGTGACGCGTCAATGGCAATGGAAGTTACCCCGGCCTCGAACATGGTCGGAATCTCCAGCTTGGCTGCGGCCAGATCTTTGTCGCTCTTGATCCCGTAGTGGTCGGCGTGGATGGCGACCGGCACGGTGATGCCGAGTTCATTGCAAAGCGCATCCACAATCCGCGCCATGTTCCAGTAGTTGACGGCGCAGTACGACTTCTGCCCTCCCTCGGACTTGGCGATCTCGATGATCACCGCCGCATTGGCCTTCTGTGCTGCCTGCAGTACACCACGGATGACAAAGTAGCTCCGGCCGTTGGCCGCCAGGGCTATGGCTTTCCCCTTGGCGAGCATGGCACGGTCGATCGCCTTGCCACTGACAATGAGCGCTTTGGAGTGCGGGAAAAGCGTCTTGATGGTGGTGGGGCGGCCGACTACCAGCGCCTTTTCAAAATCTGCGGAATAGGTTGCTGCCATAGTGGATCTCCTTTACTATTATTAAAAATTTTCAGTATACAAAAAATTGGCAGCATCTTATACCATGTTAGCCGGCTAAAATCAAGGGCGAATGGCACCTTGCAAAAAAACAGGCGGAGCTTTCGCCCCGCCTGTCTCTCACCCAATCGCGCAATTCCTTATTCCACCACCTCGATGGTCCCTTCCATCCCCTTCTCTCGGTGACTCTCAAAGAAAAGGAGCCGTTTGCTGCAGGAGAACTGATATTTGCCGACCTTGGTCGGGGTGAATTTGATTACGGTCGGGTTGCTGCTGAGCGACTGATCAAACACCATCCCCGCCGCCGGCTCGTTCATGACGATATTATGCGGAACGAAGCCAGACTCCTTCTTCACCTTCAGTTCCACCGGCACGTTGACCCGGACGATGAGATAATTAGGCCGAAAAAAATAGCCGCCACCGGTGATCTCTACGCGTTGGACCCCGTCACTGTCGGTGGTGGCGGTGTAGACGACCTTCTCCGATTTCTCTGTTTTCTCCACCGCCACTGCCAGCACCGGTAACGCCCACACCAGCGCCAGTACCAGCGCCACACCAAACTTTCTCATGACGATCGCCTCCTTTGCCCGTTTAATCAAGCTGTTTCAGCGTCTCCCGCATGAAAGCCGGAAGATCGGATGGCTGGCGAGAGGTGACGAGATTGCCGTCCACCACCACCTCCCGATCCTCGTATAAGGCGCCGGCACTCTTCATTTCGTCGGCCACTGAGCGGTAGCAGGTGGCGTGCCGGCCCTCCAGTAGGTCCGCTGAGATCAAGATCTGGGGACCATGACAGATGGCGGCTACCGGCAGTCTTTTGCGGAAGAAATATCTGGCAACCTCCAGCGCCTTCTCGTCTTGCCGAACCGTCTCCGGCGCCTTCCCCCCTGGGAGCACAAGCAGATCGTACTCAGCGGGGTCAAGCTCCTGCAGGGTCTTGGTCACCTCCACTTCGTAGCCGTGCTTGCCGGTGATCTTCCCTTTCTTCAGAGAGGCCACATCCACGTGGTACCCCTCTTCGAGAAGCCGGTAATAGGGAACCAGCAGCTCGCTATCCTCAAAATTATCCGCACTGATGATGAGTACCTTCAAAAGCACCTCCAAAACTCGCGTAGGGGCACCCCTATGTGGGTGCCCTGAACTTGGGCGGCCACATGGGGCCG
>JANXYN010000215.1 GCA_025356035.1 Geobacteraceae bacterium | reverse complement strand
GTTCGTGAACATCTTTCCCTCGTGTTTCACAGATATCTTTCCGGCGAACCAAGTCTCAATAAGATCGAGATTCAGCTGAACGAAAATCCAGTATCCCCTTTCGATCCATTTCTTTCCTGGCACTGCGCCACACAACCACTTCAGGAAGAGTCGATAACCGTTGAAAGTCACTCCGTACTGATTAAGCCATACATTCTACCTCACATCAGCAAACTATCCCCAGGCGAATTGCGCCAGGCTGGTGGAGAAGAGGGCCTGCGACGCAATCAGGGATTTTACATCTATCGTAACAGGCGACTTATCATTTGGGGGACATGGTTTCGGCTAACCAGGCAGGAGGAACTCTCAAAACTAGCACGTGTCCGTGTTGATATTCCAAACACTCTGGACCATCTGTGGACTCTCGATATCAAGAAATCTGCAGCGCATCCTCCAGAAGAAGTCAGGCAAAACCTTAGGCGTATCGTCGACAGAATCGTGGGAACCAGTCGCAGAGTCTATACTTATCGTGGCCGCACGACCAACAGCGACAAACTGGTCCATTCATGGAACCGTGTCGAAAGCAGGAATGGCATCAGCTATGTTGTAAACCGTGAACATCCCGTCGTTGAAGCATTTAGAGACAGACTTGACGACGATGGCGGAAGAATGTTGGAACTGCTTCTAGATACTATTGAGAGGACTTTCCCTGCAGACTCCCTGTATGCCGATATTGCATCGGATCGGCCAAGATGCTTCGAAGAGGAAAACCTTAAACAAAATTTCAGAGAGTTGGCTCATTGTCTGCTCAAAGCGGCTGGCACCCTAGACGGTGGCAGAGATCGACTCTTGGCGAGTCTTGCTTCACTTGATCCGTTTTGCCAGTATCCTGAAGTTACTGAATCCATAATCAAGGAGCTGTCAAGTGCTGACTGAAAATGCGCAGAAGATAGAGAATGCTATAGTGGCCACTCTGAGTGTGGATCAATTGCCTACAGAGGAAGATATTCTCAGCCTTGTACAAGGCTTCAGTGCGATGTTTCCTGTTTCGGAGGATGAGGCTGATGTGGTGCTTCGCAGACTCCATGCACGTCTGCGAATTGATATGGATACCGGAACTGCAATCATTGAGGACCATCAGTCTTGGTTGCCTGCTCGGAGACCAGACATCGATCCCTACTACTGGAGTCGCTATGCTGACTATCTCAAGCGGGATGGATGGCCGCCAAAAGTGGTCAATACCCTAGACAAAGTGACCGATGAAACACTTGATTTGATGGGCGATCCCGCGAAGGCCAATGCTTGGTTACGTCGAGGGCTGGTGATGGGAGACGTGCAGTCGGGAAAGACGGCAACCTACACCGCACTCTGCTGCAAAGCTGCAGATGCAGGGTACCGGTTGATCATACTTTTGACCGGTACGTTGGAGAGCCTACGTTGTCAGACTCAACAACGCTTGGATGCAGGTTTTGTAGGACTTGACAGCTCCGGGCTGCTTTCGCAGCAACGCACTACAAGGGAAGTTGGGGTTGGTGTGCTTAACCGGCGCAGGATGGCAGGGGTTTTTACATCAACAAAAAAGGATTTCAAAAGTGAGCTCATGAATCAGCTTGGATTCAGGCTCAACGCATTTGCAGAGCCGGTTTTGGTGGTGGTCAAAAAAAACAAAAGGATTCTTGAAAATCTGGAAAACTGGCTTCGCTCATATAATGCTGGTAATGATGGGAAAATTGACACTCCAATGCTGCTCATTGACGATGAAGCGGACAATGCCTCCGTAAATACCAATCCGAATTCAGATGATCCGACTGCCATCAACGGGAGGATCAGAGCGCTTATCCACCTTTTTACCCGGTCAAGTTATGTAGGTTTTACGGCAACACCTTTTGCAAACATTTTCATTGATCCGGATTCTGAGAACGATATGGTCGGTGACGATTTGTTTCCTAAGCATTTCATCTACGCTTTAGAAGCGCCAACGAACTATGTGGGGGCACAGTCGATTTTTGGTGAAGATCCGCAACTTGACTGTCTCAGGGAAATTGAGGACGGCGAAGAAACCTTCCCAGCAAAACATAAGCCGACATTGGCGGTTGAGACGCTTCCAGGCAGTCTCTTAGAGGCGATCCGCGCGTTTATTGTTACCAATACGATACGCGATCTTCGAGGTGAAGGAAGTACCCATCGCTCGATGCTGGTGAATGTCAGCCGGTTCACCAACGTACAAGAGCAGGTGGCGAGGCTGCTGGACGATGAATTACGTGAAATACACAGAGAAATTCGCAGCTATAGCCAGCTTGATCCCAAGGAAGCGTGCCGCTCAGAGACAATTGCGGCTATCAGAAGGACATGGGAGAGAGAATTCTCGGATGCCGGGTTTAACTGGCCTGATGTTCAGCGTGCACTACACCGTGCAGTTTTGCCAGTTGAAGTCCGATCAGTAAACCAACGTACTGGTGCGGCCAGTCTTGACTATCCAGTTTACAGACAAAGCGGTCTTCGCGTCGTTGCAGTCGGCGGCAACAGCCTTTCACGGGGGTTGACACTTGAGGGTCTTTCTACAAGCTATTTTTTCAGGAATTCACAGATGTACGATACCCTACTCCAGATGGGCCGGTGGTTCGGGTATCGAGACGGTTATGCAGATTTGTGCAGGATATGGCTCTCAGAGGAAGCAATCCACTGGTATCGGCATATTGCGCTTGCAAGTGAGGAACTGCGTAGCGAAATCCGCCGCATGCAGACACTCAACCTGACACCGAAGGACTTCGGCCTTAAGGTGCGAGCGCATCCTGATTCTCTTATTGTCACTGCACGAAACAAGATGCGCGACTCAAAACTGATTGAACGAATAATTTCAATCAGTGGTCAGGGGATAGAAACTCCAAGACTTCATCAGTCACAGGATATAATCCGTGCGAATGCTTTGCACGCGGAGACTTTGTTTGCAGAATTGGAAACACACGGATTTCAGCGGGAAAGGTCTCCCTTTGGAAATAACTTATGGCGAGATATACCTAAGGATATAATCTGCCGATTCCTGAGGCGCTTCGAGAGCCACCCTCTTAACCTGACCTTTCAGGGTGACGACTTGGCGTCTTTTCTTGAGAGAACTGACGAAGTTAAACTTCAAAGCTGGGATATCGTTCTGCCTAATGGTGGTGGTGAGCTGGAAATAGAGTTTGCTGGGATTCCTTACCGACCTCAGAAACGCAAGATTGAAATCAGGGGCGATTCTCGCTCTATCCTTGTCTCTGGTGCAAAGGCTCGCGTTGGTTCTCGTGGGATCGAGAAAGAAGGAGTTCCGGAGGATCTGTTTTGCTCCAAAGAAGCAGAGTATCGTGAGTTGAACAGGAATATTCCTGACTGGGAATACAGGAGGCTCAGACCGAAACCCTTACTGATAGTCCATCTTGTGAAACCGGTTGAGAATGGCCAAGACTACGATACTGATGGAATTCCTTTGGTCGCGGTTGGCCTAAGCTTCCCTGAATTTGACGACCGCGATATGGCTCGTCGTGTCAGATATCGGGTCAATTTAGTTGAGTGGAGAAATCTGTTCCAAGTGGAAACTGACGATGACATGGAGACGGATGATGATACCATTTGAATCGCGCTGGGAAACGCTGGAACCCGGTAGAGGATTTCAGCGGGTCGATGAGGGTCACCCTCTGGATTTCTATTTCGGATTGGATGTTTCGGGGGAACGAGTTCTGCTTCTTGTGACGGAAAGGGAAGTTGGTGTGCCAGCACAGACCCAAGCCATACAAGTACTCTGTCGGCAGAGACATGATGATAGGTGGGCTCTAATGTTCCGACTGGTACGGCCTGAACTTGGACGGATATTTTCCCATCTCTGCGAGGATATTATCGAGTTCGGCAGAAAACTGCCAGAGGAATCAAAACCAGCTGAAGCCGTTATAATGAGATTTGCACGCTGGCAGCGTCTGCTTGAGAGGAGTTATGCCGGGCTCTTGGACGAATCAGCGTTAAGAGGGCTTATCGGAGAACTAATGTTTCTTGATCGCTTTGCCCTGCCAACCTACGGTTCGATACCAGCGCTGGAGGGCTGGGTGGGGCCTCTTGACGCGGAGCAGGACTTCCGTTATCCGAATGGAGTCTTTGAAGTGAAGACGCTTCGTCCGGGTGTGACAACGGTCAAGATATCCTCTGCAGAACAGTTGGAGGATGCCGGTCGCCCCCTGCAGCTCATAGCTGTAACATTAAACCCAGCAGAGCGTATTGATAACGATGCATTTTGTCTTCCAGATGTCGTGACAGATATGCTCAAAAAGTTTGAGCACGATCCAGTTGCTCTTACTCTGTTCGAGGAACGACTTATATCGGCCGGCTATTTTGACAGGGAGGAGTACCGAAGCCATGTTTATAAGTTTGGTGGTTTTCGCCGTTTCAATGTCAGTGAAGGATTTCCAAGGATTGTTCATTCGCATCTTCCATCCGGAATTGGCAGGGTAATGTATGATCTGGATCTTGCAGCCTGCCTGCCGTTCGAAATAGTCGATGACGGGGAGAAGACAAGTGGAAATTGATGATTTCCGCAAGGATTTTCTTGAAACAGTTAGGTCTCATGCTGCGGCGGAGAGTGACTTTACCCAAGCCGCTTTCGTTACCATAGCCTCTCAGAGGCTAATGGATGCCGAGGAATTCCCTGACTTCGAACCCTGTTATCATGATGGCAACGGGGTGCGAGATCGCAGGCTGAAGTTGCGAGTAGATGGCTATTCCTTTGATGATGCTGACGGCTCAATGAAACTGCTTATTGCCAATTTTCGAGGTGGATCTGAAGCAGAAACGCTAACGCAGACGGATGCGACGGCTCTATTTTCCAGGTTGCGAGCATTTGTGTCTGAGGCTATTGGTGGGCATCTCCATCTGGAACTTGAGCAAGCCTCTCCGGCATATGCTCTGGCAGGTGACATTCATAGATATCGACAGACTATTATGCGTTTCCGTCTGTTTCTTGTGACTGATGCAATTCTAAGCAATCGAATTAAGGACTGGACTGAAGATTATATAAACCAAATTCCGGTTGAGTATCACATTTGGGACATTTCTCGCTTCCACCGTGCATACGAGTCCATGTCCGGCAGAGACGAGCTTGCAATCGATTTCCGGGATTTTTCAGCAGATGGAATCCCATGTCTGGAGGCAAGCCAGTCTTCTGGAGAATACAAGGCCTATCTCAGTGTCATTCCTGGGACTGTGCTGGCAGACCTGTACGACAGGTATGGAAGTCGGCTGCTTGAAAGAAACGTTCGGGCATTTCTCGGAACACGGGGGTCAAAAAGTGTAAACAGCGGCATCAGGACTACCATCCACAAGCAACCAGCGATGTTCTTCGCCTATAACAATGGTATAGCGGCTACAGCAAGCGATGCGGAAGTAATTAGCAGCGGAAACGGGTTGTACCTAACAATAGTACGCGATCTTCAGATTGTAAATGGGGGACAGACTACCGCCTCACTCTCTACGACAAGACGCAAAGACAGAACGGAGCTTGGTAACATTTTTGTTCAAATGAAGCTTTCGGTAGTTGCACCTGATCGGGCGGACGAAGTTATCCCTAACATTTCGCGATATGCCAACAGCCAGAATAAGGTAAGCGATGCCGATTTCTTTTCAAATCACCCATTTCACGTGCGGGTGGAGACTCATTCCAGGCGTATCTGGGCTCCGGCTCAGGCAGGTTCCCAGCACGAGTCACATTGGTTTTATGAACGGGCACGGGGGCAGTTCCTCAATGAACAGGCGAAACTGTCCCCGTCTGATAAGCGCAGGTTCCTTCAGCAGAATCCCCGCGATCAGCTGATAACAAAGACTGATCTGGCAAAGTACGAAAATGCTTGGCGGGGCCTGCCCCACACTGTCAATCTTGGGGCTCAAAAGAATTTCAGGGCATTTGCCGAGTGGATCGAAGAGCTTTGGAAAGTATCAGATACGGATTTCAGCGAAGAATATTTTCGTAGAGTCGTTGCCAAGGCAATTCTTTGGAAGTCCACTGAGCGACTGGTTTCAAGGCAAAATTGGTATAATAAGGGATACAGAGGACAAATCGTGGCCTACACGATTGCCAAGCTGTCGTTGCTCATTGGGTCAAAGGATAGAGGTAAAGTTCTCGATTTTCGAACCATCTGGAATCGGCAACGCATTTCTGCCTCCCTCGAATGTCAGCTTTCAATGATTTCCGAGGCTGTTTTCGCAGTTATTGTTGACCCAGATCGGGGGATCGAAAACGTAACCGAATGGTGCAAGAAAAAACTCTGCTGGGAGAAGGTGGAGTCGCTGGATATTTCATTACTGCCGGAATTCATGGCAGAACTAGCTGATAAAAACGAGTCGGTTGTAGCAGCCAAGGATGCTAAGGTTATGCAGAAGACCGACGACGGGATAGAAGCTCAGAAAACCGTTGTCGATATGGGGGCAATTTACTGGCAAAAGCTTATAAATTGGGGCGTTGAGCGATCACTGCTGACACCTGATGAGGAGAGCGTGGTTAAAATTGCTGCTCGAATCCCGAATAAAATCCCTTCGGATAAGCAAAGTCTCTGGCTGCTTGAAATCAAGGCCAAAGTTGAGGCGGAAGGTTTCGGCGGCTGAGTGACGAAAAAGCCGACCACGCCGTAGGGCAGCAGAAGGGCAGATGCAGGGGGGGAAGAAAAAAGCTGCGCCTGGCGAAATAAAGCGTCGTGGACGGCCGAAGCGCGCTGGTTCAGCTTATTTGCAGGAAACGTCCGACCTGCCGCTGGCCGCGGAGGGTTCCGAGAAATATGAAAGTCAAAATGAACAGATCCAAGGCAGAAACTCCGGATTCATATTATACTTTCAGGCCTAAAAGTATAATATGAATTGCCTTGATATACTTTCTTCGGCGAAAGTAAAATATGGTCCAGGTGGAATTGTCCGTAGGCTAAATGGGAGGTATGGCTATGGTTGCTCAGAAAGTGGAGATTCCCATAAATGAAATAGCCGAATTCTGCAAACGTTACCAGGTGCGGGAACTGGCCCTTTTCGGTTCTGCCCTGGGCGGCGATTTCCGACCGGACAGCGATATCGATTTATTGGTGGAATTCAGCCCGAATGCTGAAATCGGTTTTATGACCCTGGCGAGGATGGGGCGCGAGCTTTCGACAATGCTGCACCGCAAGGTGGATCTCGTCCCCAAGAGTGGCTTGAAGCCGAAGATTCGCAAAGAAGTAATTGATAGCGCAAAGGTCCTCTATGCGGCGTGAGGAGCTTTATCTCGAATACCCGGCACAAGAGTGAGAACTAAAACCCGCCTCCGGCAAATCTTCAACCTGCTCCTCAAACAGTACGGCCCACTCCACTGGTGGCCGGCGGAGACCCCTTTCGAGGTTTGCGTCGGCGCGATCCTCACCCAGAATACCAACTGGGGGAACGTGGAAAAGGCGATTCATAACCTCAAGGCGGCGGGGCTCCTTACTCCGGAAGCGCTGCGGGATGTGTCGCTGGAGCGGCTCGCCGATATCATTAAACCGGCGGGCTTTTTTAACGTGAAAAGTGTGCGGCTGAAGGCGTTTGTGGGGTGGCTGTTCGAGAGATACGACGGTAGCCTTACGCGGATGTTTGCCGGGGATTGGCAAAAGCTGCGGGAGGAACTACTGGAAGTGCGGGGGATCGGCCCGGAAACCTGCGACTCGATCCTCCTCTATGCTGGCGGTAAACCGACCTTCGTGGTTGACGCCTATACGAAGCGGCTTCTGTCAGAGCTTGGGCTGATCAAGGCCACGGCTGACTACGAAGAGGTGCGGACCCTGTTCATGACCCATCTTCAAAACGATGCGGAGCTGTTCAACGAATACCATGCCTTGATCGTCCAGCACTGCAAGCTCCATTGCCGCAAGAAGCCCCGTTGTGCCGGGTGTCCGCTACACTTCTTATGTTGCCCCGATCATCGACTCGATCCGGTTCCTGCCGTTAGCCTTGGCCCGGTATAGGGCGTCGTCCGCCTCGGTAATGAGGGCATCGATGCAGTAGACCTGTGAGGATGGGTAGGTGGCAATGCCGAGGCTGACTGTCACGACCAGGTTTTGCAGCTTGTCGGCAAAGGTCATTGACTCGACCCCTTTTCGCACCCGCTCGGCCGCCTGCATTGAGCCAGCCAGGTTGGTTGCCGGGAGTAACAAAGCAAATTCTTCTCCACCATAGCGGGCAGCATAGTCGTAAGGGCGCAACTCCCTCCTGACCACATTGGCCACTGCCACGAGCACCGCATCTCCCTCCTGATGGCCGTAGGTATCATTGACCTTTTTGAAATGGTCGATGTCGAGCATGATCATCGAAAAAAAGCCCCCTTCCCGGAGGGCCCGCTTGAATTCCCTGTCCAGGGTCTCCATCAGGTGGCGCCGGTTGTAGAGCCGGGTGAGGTGATCGGTGTTGGAGAGTTCGAGGAGCAGTTCATTAGACTTGCGCAGCTCGTCCTGGAGGGCCTTGATCTTCAGCTGCACCTTGACCCGGGCCACCAGCTCGCCGGCATCGAACGGTTTGGTCACATAATCGACGGCACCCCGCTCCAGCCCCTTGATCTTGCTCTGCCGGTCTTCCTTGCCGGTCAGCATGATCACCGGGATATCCTTCAACTCCTCCCGGCCGCTGAGCATGGAGAGGAACTTGAACCCGTCCATCCTGGGCATCTCCAGATCGCAGATAATCAGGTCGACCCGGTTATCGAGCAGCGATTTGAGCCCGTCAATACCGTCTTTTGCCTCAATGTACTGCTCAAAGAGCGCAACTTCCCGAAGGGTGGCGACTATCGAGCTGCGGATGTTGTCGGAGTCGTCGATGATGAGGATGCTGGTTGGCATGGCTGCCGTTCCTTACCTGGTGATAGGGATTGCCACTTTTCAAGCGGCTATGGGTCTTATGCAAAAACCATGTCAATATACTGCTTGAGAATGGCGGCGGTGAGCCGACAACTGGCGGTAGATCCACGAGAAACGATCCTAAATCCACCACGGAGACACGGAGTCACGGAGAAAAATCTCAAAGGCAAGAATCTATTTTTTGGGTTTAAACCTTAAAAGCTTGGCATTTGATCCTCTCTGTGCCTCCGTGACTCCGTGGCGGATTTGTGATTTATTACAAAACCGGTTCTCTGGCGCGCTTTTTCAGTTCGGCGATGGTAGCGGCGTAATCGCTGCTGCCGAAGACGGCGCTCCCGGCGACGAAGACATTGGCGCCGGCGTGGGAGATCCGGTCGATGTTGTCAGTCTTCACCCCGCCATCCACCTCCAGCTCGGTATCCAGTCCCCGTTTGTCAAGCATGCCACGCAGGGCGTGAATCTTCGGCAGGCAAGCCTCGATGAACGACTGTCCGCCAAAGCCGGGGTTAACGGTCATCAGCAGCACCAGATCGAGGTCCTCCAGAACATAGTCAAGGCAGTTCAGCGGCGTAGCGGGGTTGAGGGAAACGCCAGCCCTTTTGCCAAGCGATTTGATCAGCTGCACCGTCCGGTGCAGGTGGTGGGTCGCTTCGGCGTGGACCACGATGATGTCGGCACCGGCCCTGGCAAAATCGGCGATGTAGAGGTCGGGGTTGTTGATCATCAGATGGACGTCGAGCGGCAGCTGTGTCACCTTTTTGACTGCCTCCACCACCAGTGGCCCGATAGTGATGTTCGGCACGAAGTGGCCGTCCATCACGTCGATATGGATATAGTCGGCCCCGCCAGCAGCCACGGCCCGTACTTCGTCGCCAAGCCTGGCAAAATCGGCGGAAAGGATGGATGGGGCGATCTTCTTCATAATTACCTCCAAGTCAGGAGTCAGAAGTCAGAAGTCAGGAGCCAGAATGAAAAGCTTCTGGATTCTGACTCCTGGCTCCTGAATTCTTGGGTAAACCTTCTGTGCCTCTGTGGCGGGTTTTAGCTGTGTCATGTTTTCCGCAGCCGGGCGGCGAAGAAGCCGTCCATGCCGTGGCGATGGGGCCAGCTCCGAAAAAAGCCCCGTTCAGTAAAAAACTCCGTATATTCGGGAAACAGTATGCGTAAATCTTCTACCACAAAATCGGGGTGCTGCGAAAGGAAATCGTCGATAACCGCTTCGTTCTCGGCCTGGGTGGTGGAGCAGGTG
>JANXYN010000205.1 GCA_025356035.1 Geobacteraceae bacterium | reverse complement strand
GCGAGGCAGCCCGTCGGGAAACCGACACCATGGACACCTTCGTCCAGTCTTCCTGGTATTTCCTGCGCTACTGCTCGCCTGATTTTGTTGCCGGGCCCATCGACCGTGAAAAGGCCCGCTACTGGATGTCCGTCGACCAGTATATCGGCGGGATCGAGCACGCGGTCCTGCATCTCCTCTATGCCCGGTTTTTCACCAAGGTGCTGCGCGACCTTGGGTACTGTGACGTCGACGAACCGTTTATCAACCTGCTGACCCAGGGGATGGTGATCAAGGACGGGGCGAAGATGAGCAAGTCGAAGGGGAATGTGGTCGATCCCAATGCCCTGATCGACAAATACGGGGCGGATACCGCCCGACTTTTCTCCCTGTTTGCGGCGCCGCCGGAAAAGGACTTGGACTGGAGCGATCAGGGGGTGGATGGCAGCTACCGTTTCCTGAACCGGGTCTGGAAGCTGGTGGCAGAGACCCTGCCGTTCCTCGCCAAGGCAGGTGCGCTGGAGGTGGCAAATCTTTCCGATCCGGCCAAAGAACTGCGCCGTAGGGTGCACAAGACCATCAGGAAAGTGACTGAGGATATCGAGGATCGCTTCCACTTCAATACCGCCATCGCTGCGGTCATGGAACTGGTCAATGCCATCGCCGCCTTCGAGCCAAAAAACGACCCGCGAAACGCCGCGGTGCTGAAAGAGGCGGTGGAATCGGTGGTGCTGCTCCTTGCCCCCTTCGTGCCGCACGTGACCGCAGAGCTATGGGAGCGACTCGGTCACCAGGAAGGTCTGGAAGCGGCCGGCTGGCCCGCATTTGATCCCTCCGCCACCGTGGACGAAGAATTGTTAATTGTCGTCCAGGTGAACGGCAAGCTGCGCGGCAAGATCACCGTCCCGGTCGGGTTGGCTGAAGAGGCGGTCAAGGCCGCTGCCATCGCAGATGTCAATGTGCAGGCCTTTACCACCGGCAAGGAACTCCGGAAGGTTATTTATGTCCCGGGCAAGCTGGTGAACATCGTGGTGGGTTAAGTGCTGGGGGCCGGTATGCAGAAGCTGCAACGCATTTTTTTGTTAGTGCTTATCCTGTGCTGGTTGGCCGGCTGCGGCTATCACCTGCCGTCCGTTGCCGGCCAATCGGGCCAGGCTGCGGTGAAGACCCTCAATATCCCGATCTTTGCCAACAAAACCTATAAGACCAACCTGGAAGCGCAGTTGGTGAACAGTCTGGTGGATGAGTTTTCCTTGCGGCGCAATTACCGCGTGGTATCTGCGCAAGACGCCGATCTGACCATCACCGGGACGGTCCTCTCTTACGGAATAGCAGCCATTTCTTACACCGCTACCGACACCGTCAGGGAATACCGGGCCACGATCACGGCAGAAGCCGTTTTGCGTCAGACCATTACCCAGAAAGTGCTCTGGAAGGGTGTTGTCAGCTGGAGTCAGGACTATCCGGTTAATGCGGACATCGCCCTGCAGCAAAACAGTGAAGAGGCTGCCATCCGGGAGATCAGCCGCAGACTGGCACAGCAGATCTATCTGCGTGTTTTGGATGACTTTTAGCCATGAAACCTGAAGAGTTTGCCAAGAGCATCGGTTCCGGGGCACTGCGCCCCGTCTACTATCAATATGGCGATGAGCCCTACCTGATGGAGCGGGCGGTAAAGCAGCTGATTGCTCGCCTGGTGGCACCCGAGTTTCGCGATTTTAACTTGAATATATTTTATGGCAATGAGTGCCGGGGGGAGGAGATTGCCGAGACCTCCCAGACGCTCCCCTTCTTCGCCGACCGCCGGGTGGTCATCGTGAAAAGGGGCGATGCGCTTTCCGCTCTGGCCATGGAGACCCTGCTCCCCTATCTGCAGAACCCTTCGCCTTCCACCTGCCTGGTGTTCCAGGGGGGAAAGATCGATCAGCGCAAGAAATTTTTTGTCGAGCTGAAAAAAACCGGCGAGCTGGTGGAGTATAAACCCCCCTACGAGAGTCAGCTCGGGACGTTTATTCGGGATGAGGCGACCAATCACGGCAAAAAAATGGAACCGGCTGCGGTGGAGCTATTGGTCTATCTGACCGGTATCAACCTGCAGGAGCTGGCGTCCCAAGTGGAGAAAGCCGCCACGTATGTGGGGGACCGCGAGACCATCAGGCTCGCCGACATCAAGATGATTGCCTCGGATACCAGGGCGGACAGCGTCTTCGATCTGACCAACGCGGTGGGGGAGAAGAATCTGGTCAAGGCGTTGCGGACTTTTGCCACCATGATTCGCGATGGTGAAGCCCCGCTGATGATCCTGGCCATGCTTACCCGCCACTTCCGCCAGCTCTGGCAGGTGCGGGAGCAACTCGACAAACAGAGCTCCACCCAGGAGATCGGCAAGGCCACCGGAATCAACCCGTATTTTCTGGCGGGGACCATCACCCAGGCCAGGAACTACCAGATTGCAGAGCTCCTGGGGATCTTCGAACGGCTGTTTGAAACCGACCTGGCGCTGAAGTCGGGAGGTGATGAGATGGTGGTTGAACGGCTGCTGATGGAGATTTGCGGGAACAAAAAGGCGAAAGCTTAGTACAGTCCCCCCTCCCAACCTCCCCCCGCTGGGGGAAGGAGTTAGTTTTGTCAGTGGGCGGAAGATCAGTTCTAGTCGGCGAAATAAAAAAGGGACCCCGCGTTGCGGAGTCCCTTTTTTATTTCAGTTTCCAAAATTATGGATGCTGCCGGTTAGCCGAGGGTGTTCACCAGTCTGGAGAGACGGGAGACACTGCGGGAGGCGTTGTTCTTGTGGATAATTCCTTTTGTTGCTGCGGTGTCGATGACCGGAATGGCTGCGGCCAGCGCTTCCTTGGCTACCGTGGCGTCTTTGGCTGCAACTGCTTCGCGTACGCGTTTGACGAAAGTCCGCAGGGTAGTGCGTTCGTGGCGATTCCGCTCGTTTTTCTTGTCGTTCTGTTTGTTCCGTTTCAGGGCCGATTTATGATTAGCCATACTGCACCTCCAGGTATTGGTAAAGGGTCGAATAATTTTGTAAAGATAGTTAAATACCATGGAAGGGGGTGGCTGTCAAGGGAAAACTTCCGATAACCCTTTCCTATTCCCTGAACACCATCTGTAAATCAACGGTCAGGTCGTCGAAAATACTGACCTGCACCCGATCTTCGTCCGTATAGACCTCAGGTCTGCCGTAACGCCGGTCAGCACCGAGCGTAAAGACCATGACGGTCTTCGCCGTCGGGTCCGCCAGCCAGTATTCACGGACCCCGGTCTTTTCGTAAAGCGCGAACTTTTCCTTCAGGTCCTTGCGGGTGGTGGCGGGGGAAAGTACTTCGACAATCAGATCAGGCGCCCCCTTGCACCCCCGGTCATCAAGTTTGGCCGGATCGCAGACCACCAGCAGGTCTGGTTGGACCACCGTTCTGATCTCGTCCTCTGGCTCATCGGCATCGGCGAGCCGCACATCGAAGGGGGCGATGTAAACCTTGCAGGGCTTGTCAGCCAGGTAGTTCGCGAACTGTCGGATAAGCTCGGTGACAATTTCCTGGTGCTGTCGGGAGGGGGCCGGGGTCATGTTGAACGCCTCCCCGTGGATAAGCTCCCACCGCTCGTCATCTTGCCAGGTGAGATAATCACCGTAGGTGAAGCGTTTATCCGTCTTCTGTGCCGTTGTGCCCATGGCTCGCTCCTTGGTCAATGGAGTACATTGGTTCAACTATAGCCGATTTGTGTCTTCTCCACAAGCAAATGCAGATGAAGCAGGGGGGGCTGGGTAAGCTTCACATAAAAAAGGGGCCGGTTATTACCGGCCCCTTTTGCTGCTGCAGTTTGCTGCTAGCTACTAGTCTTCTTTTTCTTTCGACTTCTGAATTTCCATCGACTTGTTGAAATAGAGCTCGGTGTTGGTCAGTTTCTCGATTTCTTTCTTGCTGTAGCCGAGGTTTGCGAAGTTCAGGATGCCGTTATCCGAATGGCAGCTATCGCAGGTAAGCGCATTGCGCTTGGTTACCAGGTGGCTGTTGGCGAAATAGACGGTCTGCCAGCCGGTAGTTGCGTCTTTGGCTACTTTTTCCGGATTTTTCATCCCCAGGATTTTGGCTGCGGAAGCGACGCCGGCGCGGGCGTCACCGGTAGCCATCGGCGGTGCGAAGTCCATGGAGAGGAGGTCGCCGGTTTCCTTGTTGAAGAAGGCTTTGCCGTGGTAGATCTTGAACGGGTAGATCTTGCTGGCTTTATCTTTTCTGTTGGCGGAAGCATCGGGGCCGATATAGTTCGGGCTGTCGAGGACCTTGCCGTTGTACCAGGCGTAGACTGGTCTGGTTGCCTGGACGTCACGCTTGAGGGTAGAAGGCTCCCAGAATTTGTTTGCCTGCTTGTCCCAGACGGTGAAGTCCTTGGCGATGGCGCCGCCGGAGTGGGGAATGTGGCAGGTCTGGCAAGCAATTTTTGCAGTGTGGGTATTGTACACAGCGCTCTTGTGGGGAGCCTCAGTGTGACAATCGGGGCAAGCCACAAGCACGCCGTCGTTGGCCCAGTTGTTCGGGTCAAGGCCGGTGGGGATCTTGTGGTCTTTTCCCTTGTGGCAGTCAACGCAGACCATCCCTTTGGCGGCATGGACATCGTTTTCCTTGTTGAATGCAAAACCGCGCTTGATCAGCACGCCGCCGCCTGCCGATTCATGACAGGTCATGCAATTTTTCACAGTCGGCCGGCCAACTGCCATGGCGGCTTCCTTGCTCCGATCCTGGCCGGTAACAACCTGGCCCTTATCGTTTTTGTAAGGTTTGCGCTTGCTGTAGTCGTAATTGGAGGAGTGGCAGATCAGGCAGTCGATGGAGTTTTCCACGCCAACCTCGCAGTTCCCGACTTCGCACTGCTGGTTGCCCGGATGGCAAGTGTTGCAGCCGGCCAACTTGGATTTGCCCACTTCATTCGCCGGGATTTCCTTCAGTCTGTTGACGATATCGTTACCGTTGCAGAACGAGTAGATCCGGTTTTTCATCCCGTACTCTTTTTTCGGATCGATGTTCTTGCCGTGCACGTTCGGGACTTTGGAGGCGTGCTTCCAGTGGACCGTGTCGAGGAATTTCTTTGCAATCCCTTTGTGGCACTCTTCACAGGTGGCAGGGCCGTTGTAGCCGTTTTTCTCGATGTATTCCTTGCCGGGGTGCTCGCCGGCCATTGCCGCGCCAGCCGTCAGGACGACCGCCAGCAGCGTTGCGCTGATCATGGTTCTTTTCATTATCGTTTCCTTTGCGTGTAAATTGTTAATGGTGATTATTAATTATAACATGTCTAATATATGTAGATATTGTAATCAAAGCGTCTAAAAAAATTGCAGCGGATCTAAGAAACACTGCAATTCGGTACTGCTAATCTACTCTAGGACAAGGGCGCCGCCCTTAGCAGCCGGCGGTTTTGCGGAACAGCTTGCTGACGTTCTTGCCGTCAACCACTTCGTATTTGCAACGGATTTCGTCGCCTTCCACGATCCGGTGATCTTTCAGTTTGTCGAGGGTCAGGTCGTCGTTAATGGTGATTGCAATCAGCTTGGCATCTGCGTTGTCTTTCATGGTGACGGTGGCGGTTTTGGCATCCTTGCCGGCCAGTTCGATCTTGGTGATGACGCCGACGAACTTGATCTCGTCCGCCTGCGCCGTGCGGCTGAACCCGAAAAGCGAAACTGCCACGATTGCCAGTACTGCCACCAACGATAGGGCCTTTTTCATTGTCTTCGTTCTCCTTTTTTCGGGCGAGGTAGCGCTATGGTAGCACCTGGTCGCCTTTCTGCAACCGTTTGGTCTGTAAGGGAGAGGGCAAGCGGCCCTCTCCCCTGCAGTGTGTATTTAGAATTTAACCTCGAAGGTGGCGTAGATGTCTTGGGCATTTTTCAGCGGTGTCAGCAGCATCATGTCGCCTGGCTGGACGCTGGACATTTTTATCGGCGCTCCCACCCA
>JANXYN010000115.1 GCA_025356035.1 Geobacteraceae bacterium | reverse complement strand
AGCACTTCGAGGGCCTGGCGTAACCAGCCGCCAGCAAGCCTTTGCAATCCTCCCGACAGGGTCTTCATGCCGAGAATCAACAGCCCCAGCCCCCCCAGCGCCTCCAGAATAAGGAGAATCAGAGGCATGTGAGTGACACTCCGCTATTATTCAATTTTGAACGGAAACACAAAGTCAGGTACAGCTGATTTGGCCGTCCCCTTTTTGTACACGAGCAACTTGACACCCTTTTTGCCGTTGAGGTCGATCTTGAAATAGACCAAGCCCACAACCTTGGCTTTCGGAATGATGGAACCAGACTGAAGGGCTTTTGTGTAGATATCCTGGGGATAAACCTCGTAAAAATAAGGGAGTTGGCTGTTGTAGGTGTTGTAAAATGAAGACTTTTCGTAATCTTCCAGATAGTAAAAACCGACATAGGGATAGGGGATCAGGTAGTAGGAGTCCTTGGAGAGCATCTCCTTCACTTTTTCCGGAGTTAGGGGGAAATATTGCCGCGCCTGGTCGTCAAGGAGGAGAAACGAATCGGTATCGAAGGATGCTTCATTGCTGGTTTGATTATCAATTTGCACGGCAAATGCCGTAACCGTCCCCTCCAGATTATAGGAACTGAGTTCCGCATCGGCAACCCTGGCAGTAATCGCTATGCCACCTTTGGTGACCTGTTGGGAATTGTCGGCAGCATTGATGATGCCTGCGTCAATCGGCTGCGGAATGACTTTCAACGCGCAGGCCGGCAATAAGGTCAGACCGATGAACATGAGCAAGAATTTCTTGTTCATACTTACCTCCAGGATTTCAATGCCGTTGTCGGGGTGACGACGGATACAGCAGGAGCTCTTTAATTTTGCCGTCAGCCTGGCTAAGTCTCTGGCTGAAAAGGTTGACGAGGCCATTGAAGAATTTAATGCAGACCTTCGGCTCTTTCTCCAGCAGCGTTTGAAAGTCGCTTCTTTTGATTGTCAATAACCGGGTGCTTTTCATGGCTCGTGCAGTAATGAGCCTCGGGCCTCCACCGAGCAGGGCCATCTCGCCCAGGACATCGCCATTGTTCAAGATGGAAAGGGTCTTTTCTTCTCCCTCCTCAATCATTTTGGAAACCTTGACCACGCCGTCAAGAATGATATAAAGGGCCTCACCATGCATGTTCTCGACAAAGATCGTCGCGTTCTCCGGCAAGGATTTCTCGCTGACTATGGCCGACAGGATCTTTAGCTCCTCAGCGGACATCTCTTTTAACAGCTGGTTATGTCTGACTTTTTCTATTGGATGCGCCATAGGTTGTCCCTGATTTAATCTTCCGTCATTGTTGGTGCTGATACGGTTGTTCGGTAAAGCGGTTTGGATATAGCATGATCTTTACTGTTCGCCCGGTGTTGCGCGGGTCATTGCCTGCCGCAAGATAAAAGTCCAGTTGCAGCTGGTGCTGCTTGCGCAGATACTTCTCCACTTCCATCGCGAGCATCAGCGAGTCGGCAACGTTCACGCCGGCACGGGAAGGAGCCGACACCTGACCTTCGATGCGCACCATCTTCCCCCGCCCGCTTTTGATCAATCTCGGCACAAGCCTGTCGATTTGTGCCCTGGCATGACGATCAAGGGGCGGAACTGCTGTTGTTAGTCTGATTACCCCGACCAGTTCACCTTCACCTGCAGCACGCCCGTTGCCATTCTCCGCCGAGGTGCCATGGTGCAGCAACAGTATCAGAATGACTATGGTTGTCCAGCAGCTGAATCGGTTCATGGTTGCACTATTTGGGGACCAGGAATAGCACCTCGCAACGTCGATTGAATCTTCTTCCTTCAGTAATGCTGTTGTCAGAAAGCGGTTTGGCTTCACCCATCCCCTTCACAAAGATCCGTGCCGGGTCAACGCCTTCCTTGTTGATCAGGTAGCCTGCCACCGAGATGGCACGTTTTAGCGAGATATCCATATTGTAATTTTCTGAGCCAATGTTATCACTGTAGCCGTCCACTCTCAAGTATGCCCACTTCTTGTCGGTGCGGATCTCTGCCGCCACTTCGGCAAGATACCGCTTCCCTTCCTCGGAGATGCTCCACTGGTCATAGTCGAAGGCGATGTCGGGGAAGCGGAATTTCCGGTACACCGTCATCTTTTCCGGCAAACTGGCCGTTGCAGCTAAAGCAGCGACTGGCGCAACTCCCTTCACATCAACGGCATAGAGCGGCGAACCACCTTCTGCAGGCGCTAACCCGGCAGGTGTTACCGGAACTTCCTGGGGCAGCGGTTGAGAAAGTCCCGAGGCAATTGGCGGCGGAATGGTTATCTGCCCATAGGGTTTGATGATCACCTCTTCAGTCGCAGAATCCAGTGGGATTTCGAGGGTATTAGCTGGCACCACCGGTGGTGCTGACTGCAAAAGCAACGGCGACAGGGGAATGATCTTTACCGCTTTGATCTCCGGTTTGATTGCCGATCCACTATCTGGCTCCTGGGCAAGCTTCGGCACGGCTTTGATATAGGTTCCGACCCCTTGACAGGTGCTAAAGCCGACAAGGGCACGCCAGTCAGGACTGGCATTGGAAAAACCGACACCGCCGGCCAGGTTTAACGTCAGATGCGGCGAGATATAATATTGCAGCCCCAGTGAACCTTCCAGCGGGTTGTCGAGGGTTTTGATCCGGTTGGTATTCCCCATGATCTCGACGGTAACCCTGGTACGGGCGGATGGCGAAAACTCGACCCCGCCGCCATAGAGGATCTCATCCTGAAAATCAAGGCCGGCGGGATTTTCCGTAGAACGGTACCCCCCATAGACATGAATGCCCAGCCGGTCACTCTTCAGCGAAGCGATCAACCGTGCGCCTTTATCAAGGGTGCCGTCAATGGTCTGGTCTTCCGAGACATGGCGCTGGACGAACAAATCGGCGGCCAGCTTGAAACTCGAGTTCCGCTTTCCCCAAAATCTGATTTTGGTACCGAGATCGGCGGTTCCTCTGCCGGACGCCTCTTCCTTGGCATTAAAGAGCAGATTCGGATAGGTGCCGTAGAACTCCCAGAATGGACTAAGCCCGAGGGTTATGGTGGCTGGCAGGATGAAGGCATCCTTAGCGGCTGAAGAGGAGCTGTTCTTCCGGTAATTACCCCAGATCCCGACACAGATATTCCCTGAATCGAGGGTTTCCGCGGTGGGGACATTGAGAAGGCCGGTAACGCCAGTCTGCGTTGGATTTGCAGAAGCTGTTGCCGCCCGGAAAAAAACCGTTGTGATAATTATGGCTACGAGTTTTCGCATGCAGTGAGGGGATCGCCAGGTTAGGGTTGTGTCGGTCTAATCAATCCGCTAAATTGTTAGCAGATGTACCGTCTAAAATCAAGCTTGAATCCGAACAAATCAGCCAGCTACCCGCTCCTTAAGCTCTTTACCGACCTTGAAAAAAGGGAGCTTTTTCGGTTTTACCTCGATGGAGTCACCGGTCTTCGGGTTCCTGCCGGTATAGGACTTATAATCCTTTACCACAAAACTGCCGAAGCCCCGGATCTCAATGCGACCACCATTTTGCATGGCGCCGACCATCGAGTCAAAAACCGTGTTGATGATTTCTTCCGATTTTTTGCCGGAGAGGCCCCTTTTTGCTGCAAGCGCCTCGATGAGTTCAGATTTGTTCATAATTCCTGCCTCCTAAAAAATCGACGGGGTCGCTGCCAAAGCCTCAGCCAATCAGCAGCATCCCTTCATAAATCGCTTGTGCAGATAGGCGGCCTCTTCCGATCGACCGCACTTTTCCAGCAGGGGAATCAGCTTGCCTGCAGCCTCCCTGCCGAAGGGGGATTGAAGAAGCTCCGAATAGGTGGCGACGGCCTTCGACTCGTCACCCAGCTCTAGATATACGTCCCCCAACATCATGCGCGCCTGGTCGGGCAAAATCTCCTGGGTGATCATGGCTTCCAGGTGTTTTCTGGCCTCTTCAAACCGGTCGGTTTCAGTCAACAGGTGAACCAGTGCCACATGACAGAGGGGGTTCGCGCCATTCAGAACGAGCGCCCGGCGCAGAAGCTCATCACAGGCTGCCAGATCTCCCTCTCTATGACGTAGCAAGGCAATTTCGTAAAGCAGAATGTCGTTTTCGCCAGCCGCCTGCAGTTCCGTAAAAAGCGCGAGAGCAGTGTCATTTTTGCCGGAGTTTGCCAGCAGGTATCCCGATGCAAATTTCTCTCCCAAATGCTCATACCGCTCAGCCAGATTGCCGGGGAGGGGCTGGACAAGGAGATGAAACCGATCGGCGGCGCTGAGCTGATCGTCCGCAACCTCGTTATCCTCGGCACTTTCAGCTCCCCCGGGGGTGCATCCGGCGCATGCATTTTTTGCATGGTTCGGCTCCATTTCAGGTTGTTTGCTGCTGAGATCAGCATGGAGCTGTTCAGCCATTTCCCGGATTGTTCCGTCTTCTGCCAGTGCAACGGCCAGATCGAGATGCTCGGACGCTTTTGTCCGTTCCCCACACCCCATGAGATAGCGGGCTTCTTCAATGTTCAATGCGGCAAGCCGGTTCCCGGCAACAGCCGCCTTTGTCCTGATCTCAAGCTCGAGTGCAGCAGCCTCGGGCGCGGTACGGTCCAGCTTCTCCAATGCCTCCGCAAATGCATCACGGGCCTCGGCATAACGCTCCGCTTGCAGAGAGGTTGCGCCCTTGTCCATATAATATCGGCAGTCTCTGCCAAACATCCGCTTGAAAATGGTCATGATTCTCTCCCGACGCCAGGGTTAGGTTGGTGGCGTGTCAATTGTCCGACGTGGTTGCTTTTTCCAGAAGTGTCACGCTCTCGATGTGGTAGGTCTGGGGAAACATATCCACCGGACAACTTTTGACCACCGCATAGTGATTCTGCCGCAACTGGCCGATGTCCCGGGCAAGCGTTGCCGGATCGCAGGACACATAAATGATTTTGCGCGGCAGGAGCAGGGGAATCACCTTGACCACCTCAGTCGCACCGGCCCGGGGGGGATCGAGGATAACCAAGTCAAACCGTTCGCCGCCGGCTACCAACCCACGGACCCCGGCAACCGCGTCCATGCTCTTGAAATTGGCATTTTTAACGGCATTTATCCGGCAATTCACCCGGGCATCCCCGATGGATTGTCCGGACTCCTCAATACCGACCACCTCCGCGCAATTTTTGGCAAGGGGGATGGAAAAGTTACCATTGCCGCAGAATAAATCCAGCAGCCGCTCTTGACCGGTAAGATCGGCAAACTCAGCCACAAGCCGGATCAGGGCAAGGTTTTGCCGGTAGTTAACCTGGGAAAACCCGCCGGCGCTGAAGGTGAGCGTGGTGGCAGGAATGCGGTTGGCGAACCCTTCTGGCAATTGGTAGCTGAGACACTCACTGCCAACAATCCGCCGTAGCGGCGTTTTCCTGCCGCCCTGCAGAAACACGCCGACCACTCCCGGCAGCTCGCCAACCGTCCCTGCCAGGTAAGTGGAGATATCCTCCGGACGAGCCCCGCTGTAATGGACAATCAGGAAGGTCTCCCCGTTGTCGCCAACGGACACATCCATCTGCGGCAGCTTGTCAGGTTCGGGAAACCCTGCGGCAAGCCGGGTCAGCGGCAGATAGAGAGCATTGATGGCCGGGTGGGCGATGGCGCATTGCCGGGGGATAGTTATCACCTGGTGGGTCCCCGCCTGGTAGAAACCGACCTGAAACGCACCATTTACGTAATGGAGTTTGAGCTGAACCCGGCAACGGTAGTTGTATGGTTCCGCTGAAGGAATGATCGGGAGAATGAGCCCACGCTCCACCCGGCCGAAGCGCCAGAGCGTTTCGGCAAAGATCTCCTGCTTGGCCTGGAGCTGGTCCGAATAGGAGAGATGTTGCCAGTCGCAGCCGCCGCAACTGCCGAACACCGGACAGGGAGGTGCGACCCGCAGGGGGGATGGCTCGATTATTTCCAGCACCTCCCCTTCACAGTAGGAGGCTTTCCCCCGCTTTACCCCGACCCTGACCGTATCGCCCGGCGCGGTAAAAGGGACAAAGCAGACCTTCCCCTCCACCCGGCCGACACCGCTGCCACCAAAGGCCATTTTTTCAATTTTGACGAGCAACTGCTGCAAGAAACTACCTCTATTGGACAGATTTCCGGCCCACCCTGTTTCTCGCCTTGTCGTACTCGGCAAGCACGAGCTTGCCGGGGAAACCGGCGCCGGCAAAGTACGGGAGGGAATGGGCCACAAAATTCGCGATCAGCCGATCCTGGACCCGGTCAATTTCCGTGGAGGGGACCCCCTGCTGTTCCACAAATTTGCGATAGACGGCCGTATCGCCCAGCATTTGCCGGGCATCGTTAAAGGAGGCGGCATCGCTGAAATACTCAATGTGGAGCGGGGCTACACAGACTATTTCCAGCCTGACCAGATAGAAATCGCCATAGTAAAGACGGGTATGGTTGAAGAAACGGATCGTCAGGCCGTTGTCGAGAGGGATTTCGTGGATCAGATTATCCATCGCGGGCAACTATCCTTTATACTTTTTATGAGGGCACAGGTAACAGATCGAGGTGATTTTTTAAAATAATGGCTTTTGGTCCTCTTGTAAAGGCTTTTCTCAATCTACATCAGCCTTTGAAGGATACCAAAGCCTGCCACCAACGCAACGGGACGGCTGACAATCCCCTCGAGCCAAATCTCGCTTGCTTTTTTCTCCAAAACTCGGTAAAGTAAATGCGTTTAAGGATAATTTTCGTTAGATAGACCTAAAGGAGTAACCAGTCCGATGAGTAAAGAAGAAGCAATCGAAGTCGAAGGAACTGTGGTTGAGCCCCTCCCCAACGCCATGTTCCGGGTTAAGCTCGAAAATGACCACCTGGTGCTTGCTCACATCTCCGGGAAGATGCGCAAATATTTCATCAAGATCCTCCCCGGCGACAAGGTGACCGTAGAACTCTCCCCCTACGACCTGACCAGAGGGCGTATCACCTACCGCGTCAAATAATGCCCGCCTGCAACTGACCCCGCGCTGTGAATGGTTTGGATTGTTCCGGTACTAGATTAAACAACGGGCCGGTCGAGCATCTGTTGCTTTTCGAACCGGCCCGTTGCGATTGCAGTTTTACTAGACTAAATTTTAACAAGGGAATCTAAACATGTACTCAGTTGCTGATCTGCGAAAAGGGTTGAAAGTCACCATCGACGGCTATCCCTATATTGTCACCGCCTTTGATTTCGCCAAACCGGGGAAGGGGCAGGCCCTCTACCGTACCAGGCTGAAAAATATGGTGACCGGCTCAACCCTCGACCGGACCTATCGTTCCGGCGACACCTTCGAACCGGCCAACCTGGACGAACGGACCATGCAGTTCCTCTACAAGGAAGGGACCGATTATCATTTCATGGATAACCAGACCTTCGAACAGATCGTCGTCGGCGAGGATGCCCTCGGCGATGCGAAGCACTACCTGATCGACAACCTCAAGGTGGAGGTCCTGCTCTATGGCGAAAAGGCCATTGGCGTGACGGTACCGAACTTCGTCAACCTGCGGGTCGTCCAGACCGATCCCTGGATCAAGGGCGATACCTCCGGCAGTGATTCCAAACCGGCCACCTTGGAGACCGGTTATGTGCTCCGCGTCCCTCCTTTCATCGAGGAAGGGGAGCTGATCACCATCGATACCCGTACCGGTGAGTATTCGACCCGGGTCAAAGGATAAAAATGGCAACAAACCAGACCCTGGCCGGACGCTTCACGAATCTGCGGGCCAGGGGGGCAGTAATACAGGCAATTAGAGAGTTTTTTTGCGGCAGGGGGTATCTCGAAACGGAGACCCCCTTTCGCATTCCTGCGCCCGCCCCGGAAGCCCATATCGATGCCCTCCCTGCCGGCGACTGGTTTCTCCATACCTCGCCGGAACTCTGCATGAAGCGCCTGCTGGCTGCCGGCTATGGGCGGATATTTCAGATCTGTCGCTGCTGGCGCGACGGCGAGCGGGGGAGCCGGCACCTTCCAGAATTCACCATGCTGGAGTGGTACAGTGCCGGGAGCGATTACCGGGGATTGATGGCCGACTGCGAGGCACTCATTCGGACGATCGTCGGCAAGATTGGCCGTAACGCAACCATTAGCTATCGGGGGAATGAGATCAACCTGGCTGGAGAGTGGGAACGGCTCACGGTACGGGAGGCGTTTGCGCGGTATGGCGACGTATCCATAGAAGAGGCGCTGGCGGCCGACCGCTTTGACGAGCTCATGGTGCAGCAGATTGAGCCGCGGTTAGGACTTGGCAGACCGACCTTCATCCACGACTACCCCGCCTGCTGCGCGGCACTGGCGAAGCTAAAGGGCGATGACCCGACGGTGGCGGAACGGTTCGAGCTCTACATGGGGGGGATGGAACTGGCCAACGCCTTCACCGAGCTTACCGACGCCGATGAGCAGCGGCGGCGCTTTCTCTACGAGGAGGGGTACCGGCGTAGCGCTGGCCGGCAACCATACCCGCTGCCTGAGAAATTTCTCGCGGAACTGCCAGCCATGCCGCCGTCGGCAGGGATCGCCCTTGGTGTGGACCGGCTGCTGATGGTGCTGCTCGATGCCGCCACTATCGACGAGGTGGTGGCATTCACCCCGGAAGAACTTTGAACCGGGCCAAAGGCCAAGGGCTAAATTGCCGCCAGCGCCCTACCCATCAATGTCCGGGTATTCGATGACCTCCCCCAGGTAGTTTCGCAACAAAAGCTTCCCGCCCCTCCGCTCCAGAAATTCCGGTACAATCGGCACCTTCCCCTTTCCTCCCGGCGCGTCGATGACGTAGTATGGCGTGGCCATGCCGGAGGTGTGGCCGCGCAAGCCGCCCATGATCGCAAGCCCTGTCTCGACACTGGTGCGGAAATGGCCGGTCCCCTGCACCAGGTCCATCTGGTGAATGTAATAGGGGCGGACCCGGATGGTGAGCAGCCGCTGCATCAGCTGCTTCATCACTGCCGGATCGGCATTGACCCCTTTGAGTAGCACGGTCTGGTTGCCGAGCTGGATGCCGGCGTCGGCCAGCATTGTGCAGGCGGCAGCGGATGCCGCGGTGATTTCCCGCGGATGATTGAATTGGGTGTTGACATAGAGTGGATGATACTGCCGCAGCATCCTGCAGAGTTCCGGCGTGATCCGGTCCGGCAGGGTGACCGGGGTGCGGCTCCCGATCCGGATGATCTCCAGATGGGGAATTTTGTGGAGGCGCGCCAGGATGCGCTCAAGGAGATCATCGGAGAGGAGCAGCGGATCGCCGCCGGAAAGGACCACATCGCGGACCGCAGGGGTTTCGGCAATATAGTCGATGGCTCGGTCCAGGTCGGTTGCGATTCCCACGCATCCAACCTGATGCTTGCGCAGGCAGAATCGGCAGTACATGGCGCAGGTGGTTGAAACCAGCAGTACCACCCGGTCGGGATAACGGTGAATAAGCCCCGGTACCGGACTTAACCCTGCTTCGTTAAGCGGGTCGGGGAGCAGCTCGTCAGTGGCGAGTTCACGCGGGTCGGGGACGCACTGTCGCCAGATGGGGTCGCCAGGTTCCTCGATGAGAGAGAGGTAGTGCGGTGTGATCCGCATCGGATAGCGCTGGACCACCGCCCGAAGTTGTTCGGCATCAAAGGCAAACCTGCCGGCCAGCTCTTCCGTCGTGGTGATGCTCTGCTCAAGACTTTTCTGCCAGGGTTCCATGTGGGTTCAGTACCGCAAGGCGCCGATCAGTTCCTTTACATCGGCAATGCCGTTGTCCGCCAGGTAGCGCTCCATTTCCATGGCGATGGTCTGGGCGGCAGCAGGATCAAGGAAATTGGCGGTGCCGATCTGCACTGCGGTGGCACCGGCCAGCAAGAATTCCAGGGCATCGTTGGCGGTCATGATGCCGCCGATACCGATGATGGGGAGCTTCACCGCCCGCGCCACCTGCCAGACCATTCGCAGTGCCACCGGCTTGATGGCCGGCCCGGACAGGCCACCGGTCACATTGGCCAGCACTGGCCGGCGCTTTTGCAGGTCGATAGCCATCCCGGTCAAGGTATTGATCAGGGAGAGGGCGTCGGCCCCTGCCTCGGCACAGGCGTTGGCCATTACCACAATATCGGTGACGTTGGGAGAAAGCTTGACGATGACCGGCTTGATGGTCGCTTCCCGAACCATGGCCACCACCTCGGCGGCCGCCCGCGGGTCGGTGCCGAACACGATTCCCCCCTGCTTCACGTTGGGACAGGAGATGTTCACCTCAACCGCCGCCACTTCCTGCACCTTATCCAGACGGCGAGCCAGCTCGCCATACTCTTCCAGGGTGTTGCCGTACAGGTTGGCGATCACCGGGGTGTTAATGGTGCGGAGAAACGGCGCCTTCTCGGCAATAAAGGCCTCAATTCCCACATTCTGCAGACCGATGGCATTCAGCATCCCCCCCGGGGTTTCCACGATCCGCGGGGTGGGATTGCCGGCCTTGGGGCGCAGCGAAAGTCCCTTGGTGATGATGGCACCGATCTTTTCCAGGTCCATGTAATCGGCAAATTCCTTACCGTAGCCAAAGGTCCCGGAGGCGGTCATTACCGGATTGCGCAACTTGATCCCGGCTATTTCCACAGACATGTCAGGTTTCATTGAAACTCCACAAGAACAAAGATAACAGATAGATATCTTAAACAACGGCTTAAACCATTGCACGCGGATCAAATCTGATAACTTCTGATAAAGGCGGATTTAAAGCGCTTTGATTCAAACCTATTGATTAAGGTTTGATCCGATTTTATCAGATTTTATCCGCGTGCGGATTTTAACCTTGTTTTGCTGTAGTCCCGTATTTCTAATCCCACTGCAATTCCTGATAATCGAACACCGGCCCGTCCTTGCAGACGCAGCGGTAATCCGGGGTTGCCTCGGTATGGTTGCGCCCCTTCATGACACAGCCGAGGCAGGCGCCGACACCGCAAGCCATATAGGCCTCCAGGGAGACCTGGCAAGGAATCCGGGTCCGCCCGGCGATTGCTGCCACCGCCCGCAGCATTGGATAAGGGCCACAGGCAAAGATGGTCTTGGCCGTGGCTCCCTGCTGCAGCTGCTTTTCCAGCACCTCGGTCACCAGTCCCCGCTCGCCGAGGGTCCCGTCATCGGTGGCGACGTAGGTTTCGACGCCGAGCCGTTCGAACTCGGTGATACAGAGTACATCCTCACGGCTTCTCCCCCCGACAAAGAGATGGACGCGGGAGTTTTTTACCAGCTCCTTTGCCAGATAGTAGAGGGGCGCCAGCCCAACCCCGCCGCCGACCAGGATCTTTTCCTCGCCGGCATCACCAGGCGCAAACCCTTTGCCCAATGGGGCCAGCATGTCGAGGTGATCGCCGTGGTGAAGGGCGGCAAGCATCGCAGTCCCCTTCCCCACCACCTTATAGAGGATCTCCAGATAGGTCTGCCGGCCGACATCGGCATACTCCGGAACGAAGGACCCCACGTCGAAAATACCGAACGGCCTCCGCAGCAGCGGATCGATGGAGTTATTAACCCTGACCATGACGAACTGGCCCGGCTTGGCCTCTGCCAGCTCCTTTGGCGCGGTCATCCGCAACCGGTAATAACCGGAGGAGACTTCCTGATTGGATATGACCATTGCCTTATATTGCATCGAAGCCCGCCTCCCCATCAAAAATGTACTCCATCAGCAGCGCATCCTCGCCATTTTCATAGTAGCGCTTGCGCCGGCCGGTTTCCACAAACCCCATTCCCTTGTACAAGGCAATGGCATCAACATTGGAGGGACGCACCTCCAGTGAGACAAACTCCGCCCCGCCGTCACGGCACTCCGCCAGCACCTTTTCCACCAGAAGCCGGCCGATCCCTTTCCCGCGCCGCGCCGGGTCCACCGACACATTGAGGATATGCCCCTCGTCAATGACCAGCATGGGACAGATATAGCCAACCAGCTTGCCGTCCTGGTCCAGGGCCACCAGCGGGAAGGCATGGGGAGAGCCGAGCTCATCGAGAAAATGGGTTCTGCTCCACGGGAGAGGATATGAAACGGTCTCGATCGCCAGCACGGCATCCAGGTCCGCTTCGGTCATGGGACAGATGGTCAGATTCATGGCGCCCCTCAATTCGGCAAGTATCATAAGCAAACGGCAAATAGATGTAAACAGTTATTTCTCCCGAGCGCTCCCTGTGAGCCGAACGGGCGGGAAACCCGCGCCCGGCATTGAACAGATTGAATTTGACTTTTCCGCCCAGATGGTTTAAAAAATATGATTCAGCATAACAGGAGGAAGACAATTTTGCCAACGAAACCAACAACCTACAAAGACGCCGGGGTAGACATCGAGGCGGGCAACACCTTCGTCAAGATGATCAAACCGCTGGTGAAGGCCACCACCCGGCCGGAAGTGCTGGCCGATATCGGCGGTTTCGGCGGGCTGTTTGCCCTCAACACCGACAAATACAAGAACCCGGTGCTGGTATCCGGCACCGATGGCGTAGGGACCAAGCTCAAACTGGCATTCCTGGCCAATAAGCATGACACCATCGGCATCGACCTCGTTGCCATGTGCGTTAACGACATCATCGTCCAGGGGGCCGAACCACTCTTTTTCCTCGACTACCTGGCCACCGGCAAGCTGAAACCGGAAGAGGCTGTGGAAGTAGTCAAAGGGATCGCAGAAGGCTGTGTCCAGGCAGGCTGCGCACTGATCGGCGGGGAAACTGCCGAGATGCCCGGTTTTTACGGGGCCGGTGAGTACGACGTGGCCGGTTTCACGGTAGGGGTGGTAGACCGGGACCGGATCATTGACGGCTCCGCAATCACTGTCGGCAACAAGCTGATCGGCATTGCCTCCAGTGGCCTCCATAGCAACGGCTATTCCCTGGCCCGCAAAGTCATCCTGGAAAAGATGGGACTCCATATCCATGACCAGTTGCCCGGCCTCGGGAAGACCGTGGCCGAAGAGCTCCTGACCCCGACCCGCATCTACGTGAAATCGATTCTCAACCTGCTGCGTGACTTCCGGATCAACGGCATCGCCCATATCACCGGCGGCGGCCTCCTGGAAAACATCCCGCGGGTCCTGCCTGGTGGCTGCAAGGCGGTTATCAACCGCAACAGCTGGCAGCTGCCGGCTATCTTCCAGTTGCTACAGAAGGAAGGGAACATCGCTGCGGACGAGATGCTCCGCACCTTCAACTGTGGCATCGGCATGGTTTTGGCGGTTCCGGAGAAAGATGCCGACGAGGTGATGATCAGGCTGGCCGGACTCAATGAACAGGCGTTCCTCATCGGTCAGGTGGAGCGGTGCGCCACCTGCAGCGAGCCGCTCGTCGAGATGGTCTGACGGGGGAGAAGATGGGAGAGAAGCTCAAGTTCGGCGTGCTGGTTTCCGGCAACGGCTCCAACCTGCAGGCGATCATCGATGCGATAGAGGCCGGCCGTCTTGCCGCCACCGTCGGCTGCGTCATCAGCAACAAAGCCGATGCCTACGCCCTGCAGCGGGCAAAGCAGCACGGGATTCCCGCCATCCACCTGGACCATCGGCTCTATGCCAGCCGGGAAGCTTACGACGAGGCGCTTGTGGAGACCCTCCATGAATTCGGCGCTGGACTCGTGGTGCTGGCCGGTTTCATGCGGATCATCACGCCGCTCCTGTTGGACGCCTTTCCCCAGGCGATCATCAACGTCCATCCGGCCCTGCTCCCCGCCTTTCCCGGTCTCCATGCCCAGCGGCAGGCCCTCGACTACGGGGTGAAGATCACCGGCTGCACCGTCCACTTCGTCGACGCAGGGACCGACACCGGCCCGATCATCATCCAGGCTCCGGTGCCGGTGTTGCCCGGCGATACCGAAGAGACCCTCTCGGCGCGAATACAGACAGAAGAGCACCGCATCTACCCCGAGGCGATCCGGCTCTTCGCGGAAGGTAAATTACAAGTAGAAGGACGAAAGGTCACCGTGAGGTGACCTTTTCTTTTATCCGTTGCCGATTCATTTTTGCCACACTATCAGAAAACATGCCTCACAACCTAGCAAGGGAGACAAAACCTGATATTTAGCCACAGATACAAGGCGGATAAAATCGGATAAAACCATTATAATCTTCGGTTTTATAACCCAAAAGAAGGTTTGCTTTATGGTAGTTCAGATTTCATCCGCAGTTATCCGCAGTTATCTGTGGCAAAATCGCTTAACTCCTTTCCTCGTCAGCAGGCTCGCCCCCTAGTGGACAGCGGCCGGTTTTCCGCTATAATTTCACCAGAGGTAACTGCAGAGCCTTTTGAACAGGAGCAAGCCATGGCCAACTGGAACATCGATCCCGATCACAGCGTCGCCGGATTCGTCGTCAGGCACATGATGTGCGCCAACGTGCGCGGACAATTCAACCGGCTGAGCGGCAACATCAGCTTCGACCCGGCCGACATCCCCCACTCCTCGGTGGCCGTATCCATCGAGGCAGCCAGCATCTACACCGGCATTGCCAAACGGGACGCGCACCTGCGCAGTCCCGATTTCTTCGACGTGGCCACCCATCCGACCATCAACTTCCGGAGCAAAAGCGCCGAACCCAAGGGGGGAACGCGCTTCATCGTCAGCGGAGACCTTACCATCCGCGAGGTTACCCGGTCAGTGATCCTCGAGGTGGAGTACGCCGGCCCGGTCAAGAGCCCCTTCGGCGACGAGACCACCATCGGTTTTACCACCACCACCAGGATCAACCGGCAGGAGTTCGGCGTTTCCTGGAACGAGGCGATGGAAGGGGGCGGCGTGGTGGCCGGCAACGAAGTGCAGATCACCCTCGATATCGAGGCGGACCTTGTCACGGGGTAAGGCAAGAGCAACTTAACCCCGCCCTTTCATTTACGCCCCTGCCAATACTCGTACTCGCAGGTCCACTCCTTCTGCCGGTATTCGATGAGCCCCTTCATCCGGGCCTTGAACGCGTTCCGGTAAGCGTCCTGCTCTGGAAAATGCCGCTTCTCCTCGATGCACCGGCACAGCTCCCGTCCCAATTCCTGGGCCTTGGCAAACAGGGACGCCTCTGCCGGGAAGGTACGAAATCCGGCCAAGGGGGAACCGATGCCACCGACCGACTGTGCGCCGACAGTGTTGACGAAGCGCTCCATGTAGCGAATCACTTCGGCGTCCTCACCGCCACCGGAAGTTTCCACCACCGCCCCGTATTTTCCTTCGAGGGAAACGCAGTGAATGATGTTGGTGCAGCGGTCAAAAAGGGCCTTCAACTGGGCCGTCACACTGGTTATGTAGTTAGGGCTGGCAATAATGAACCCGTCACAGGCTAGCAGTTTTGCCTTGATCCCCCCAAAGTCGTCGTTGATGGGACAGTTGCCGGTCTGGTGGCAGACATCGCAACTAACGCACGGCAAAACCTTTGACTTCGACAGGGAAACAAGCTCAACCTCGGCGCCACCCTGCTCCACCCCCTTCAGCACCTCTTCCAGCAGCCGGCCGGTATTGCCACGCATGTCGTGGGGACTCCCCATAATAGCCAATAGTTTCATCTGGTCTCTATTTTATCTAAGTTTCGCTCCGTTAACATTACGTTCTGTATAGTGGACCCCATTTTCAGGACAATAGTTTAAGATGGTGCCTGCGATAAAAAGGAGCAGGCAATGAGCGAACGGAAGCGCAAAAGCTTTACCAGCCAGTACAAGACGAAAGTTGCTCTTGAAGCGATTCGAGGCAGC
>JANXYN010000114.1 GCA_025356035.1 Geobacteraceae bacterium | reverse complement strand
GCTGCCTCGAATCGCTTCAAGAGCAACTTTCGTCTTGTACTGGCTGGTAAAGCTTTTGCGCTTCCGTTCGCTCATTGCCTGCTCCTTTTTATCGCAGGCACCATCTTAAACTATTGTCCTGAAAATGGGGTCCACTATACTGGGGGTAACCCATCAACTTTTGCTTACGAATTGCTGGATATTATAATCGAAAACGGTAAAAGCTAATCACTACAAATGGAGCGTATGGGGTCAGGGCCTATGGGGAGCCTATGGGGTCAGGACTTGATAACTTGATTCGAGTCCATGTTCAAACTCTCAAGACCCCATAGAAGCCCAGACCACGGGAGCTCGAAAACACCTCCCCTGTATACCACGTTAATCCCATCTTACAAAGTCCAATTTTTTGCGCACGTCCCTAAAGACCCATTAAAAACGGGAAGGGTTCCCTTTTGAGGGTTATGGGAAGTTCCCAGAATAGGGTCATAAAAACAAAAACACCCCCGGCGACTTAAAGTCACCGGGGGTGTTAATATATTTTGGAGCGGGAAACGGGATTTGAACCCGCGACTTCGACCTTGGCAAGGTCGCACTCTACCACTGAGTTATTCCCGCTCAAATTGAATCCACTTTATAGCAAAAGCCGGATTCGAAGTCAACAGTTTTTTACACGCTCTCCACAACTAAACCATCCCGCAGGTAAATGGTCCGGTCCGCATAGCCGCAGTTCTCCGGATTATGGGTCACCATCACCACCGTCTGCCCCCCGCCGTTCAGCTCGCGGAACAGCCCCATCACCTCGTCGCTGTTCTTCGAATCGAGGTTGCCGGTCGGCTCGTCCGCAAACAGAATGTGGGGGGTGTTGACGATGGCCCGGGCAATGGCGACCCGCTCCTGTTCACCGCCGGAGAGCTGGTTCGGCAACCGCTCGGCCTTGCCGGCCAGCCCCACCCGCGCCAGCGAATCGCCGGCCGCAGCGCGCTTCTCCGCCTTGCTCATCTTCGAGATGGTGAGTGGCAGCATCACATTCTCCAGGGCGGTAAGGTAGGGGATCAGGTGGAACGACTGGAAGACGAAGCCCAGGTTCTGCGCCCGGAAATCGGCCAGCCCCTCGTCGGGAAGCGTATAAAGAGGCACCCCGGCAATCGACACCGAGCCGGCGGTCGGATGGTTCATCCCCCCCAGCACCGACAGGAGGGTACTCTTCCCCGACCCCGACTGCCCCATGATGGCGATGAACTCCCCCGCCTCGATGGCCAGGTCGACCCCACTAAGCGCCGCCACGGTCTCTTCCCCGCAGCTGTAATGTTTGGACAGGTTCTGCACTTCGATTAACGGCATGGAAACCTCGTTTGTTCGCGCTACGTGCTACGTGCTGATTTTAAAAATCCCCTCTCCCTTTGGGAGAGGGCTAGGGTGAGGGGGCAGAGTTGAAATTAAGTACTGTTGCTCCCTCATCCGGCCTTCGGCCACCTTCTCCCTTAGGGAGAAGGGACTGGCGGAAGATCAGTACTGATCGTGAAGTTAAAGTTCAAAGTTTAGCCTATTCATAATTCATAATTCATACTTCATAATTTGTCTCTCCTACAGCGCCCTCAGCGCCTCAGTCGGGTCCATCTTACTAGCATGCAACGCCGGATAAAGTGACGCCAGAATCCCGACCACCAGCGAGATGACTATCGCGCCGGTTGCCACCCCACCGTCCCAAGCCAGGGCGGCATCCTTCGCCTCGGCCATGAACGGCAGGGCGAGCTTGGCCCCGGCCATGCCGACTGCATAACCAACTACTCCTGCCAGCAGGCTCACCAGCGCCGCCTCCAGCAGGATGATCCGCATGATGTGGGTCTTGCGGAAGCCAATCGCCCTGAATACGCCGATCTCGGTGGTCCGCTCGTTGACGCTCCCCATCATGGTGACGAAGACGATCAGGGAGCCGATAAAGATCACCACGAATGCCATGGCGTAGGAGAAGCGGCGGAACTGGTCGAGGGTCTTGAGCCGGGCCGCCACCACCTGCTGGATGGCGGTCACCTTCGCCTCGGGGAGGAGCTCGGCCAGCTGATTAACCATGTCGCCGATCGGGCAGCCGGAACAGAGGGCCGCCACTTCCACCAGGGTGATCTTCCCCTCCTTGTGCAGCAGCCGCTGGACCTTGGCCAGGGGGGCGAAAATCAGCGAGTCGTCCTGGGAGCCGGTCTGGTCGAGGACGCCGCTGACCTTGAAGGTTTCTCCCTGGATCTGCAGGGAATCGCCCGGCATGACGTTCAGAATGCTGGCGGTCTGGCTTCCGAGGAGCAGTTCGTGGTCATGTTTTGGCTCGGCTCCGAACACCTTCCACCACTGCTTCATCTTCAGCTCTTCGGCGAAGTCGACCCCCACCAGGAGCACCGGCTTTCCCTGCACCCGCACCCCCCCGAGCACCTTTGGGGAGACGGCGGCGATGTTCTTGCGGTTCTTGATGGTGAAGATCCTGTTCAGCTCCGCCTCGCGGATCTCGCGCTGGTCGAAGGTGACCCCGCCGAGGCTGATGCCGCCGTAGCTCATGGCGAGATCGTTGCTCTGGGGGGTGATCAGGATGTTGGCGCCGAACTCGTCCATCTTCCGGCCGATGTCGCTCGACATGGAGCTGGTGAGGGTCACCAGCGTCACCATGGTGGCGATCCCCACCGCCAGGCCGATGGTAAGAAAAGCCATCCGCGCCTTGCGCCGCCGCAGGTTGTTGAGGGAGATGTTGTGTAGTTTCATAATGCGTTTGTTCCAATTGTTGGTATGAAGAATCCAGGAGACAGAATCCAGAATTCAGAATAGACTGAAACTCCTGACTCCTGAATTCTGACTCCTGAGTTCTGCAGTTAAAAAAACCGCGCCCCTGCCTTGAGATCCTCGACCTTGAGCAGCACATTTCCGCCCGCCTCCTGGTGCGGCAGATAAGAAGGGTTGCAGCCGCCGGCGGAAGAAGGGCCGATCTTATCGGTTGCGAACTTCTTGTTGCACTTGTTGCAGACCATCGCCTCACCCTGCTGGGTGTACCCCTTTTTCGCCTCGTAGCAGACGTCGCAGGCGTCGAAGGCGGTCTTTACCGAGCCGTCCTTGGCCTTCACCACGAAGAAGTTGATCACCTTGCCGGCATCGCTGTAGGCATAATAGTGTGCCTTGCCGTCGGCGACCTTGGCAAGCGGGATGCTGACGACACCATTGACCGCCGTCACCTTTTCGCACTTGCCTAAACCGGGGAGGTTGAGGGCAAAGACCGCGCCCGCGCCGATCAATAAGAGTGCTGCAACCAATACCAACCCTTTAACCATGGAATTTCTAGATTTGCCAACAGAATTGCACATTTACTTTTTCTCCTTTAGTTATTGCTGTTCTTTTTCCCGCAGCAGTTCTTGCCGCCGCAGCCGCCGGTCTTCCCCGTCTGCGCGCCGGCATTTGCTCCGGCCCCCCCCTTATACTCCCCAGCAGGAAGGACCTGCAATATACTGCTGCCATAACCAATGGCGGTTACGCTCTCAGCAAGAATTTCGGGGGTTACGGCCTTTGAGTCGTAGGCAACGATCACCCGCCCGGCGTCGATCTCCACCTCCACCGAGGCCACCCCCGGCTTTGCTTTCAGAGCCTCTTCGATGCGGCCGGCGCAGCTGCCGCAGGTTACCCCCTGTGCCTTCAGCACCGCCACCGAATCGGCTTTGGCCGCCGGACCGGTGAAATTGAGGGCAAATACCGCCCCCCCGCCGATCAAAACCGCCACTGCTGCAAAAACCAATGTTCTAACTATCCCTTTACCCGACTTGGCCATGTTCCGCTCCTTTTTCATCGTTTGTCGCAGCGACCGCCACAGCCGCTTTTCCTTGCGGCAATCAGCGAAGCGACAGTTCTGCCGGTTTGCGCCTGGAATTCTTCAGGGGTCAATATCTGCAGGACGCTGCTTCCGTAACCAATGGCAGTAACGCGCTCTGCCAAGACCTCGGGCTTCACCACCCCTGAGTCATAGGCAATGGCAACCCTCCCTGTGTCGACATCCACCAAGGCAGCCGCCACCCCCCTTTCCGCCTCAACCGATTGGATGATCCGCTCGGAACAGTCGCCTGGAGGAAGCCCAAAGGTCTTCAGCACGACCACCGAATCGGCGGCTGCATCGAGATGAACTGTGGATGCGAAGATTGCCAGGATCGCCAGAGCAATGAGGATCAAGACCAGATTGATAATCCTGTTTTTCATGGGATGCTCCCACCACCGGCGTCCTCCGGCGAGTGACTGAACATCCCACTTCAAGGAGCATACCAAGTCACGTCAGGCCCATAACTTACTGTATTTGTTATCAATATTTCTCTGCCCGCTTTTGCAGCCGACGCCAATCGTGGGGAATATCCACCATCTGCAGTAGAATTTTCTACACAATTTCCCCTTGGTAACGTTCCGCAATTGCCTGCAACTCCTTCCGCTCGATTTGCATGAAGGCATCAACCACCGCCGGATCGAAGTGGCTGCCGACCTTGGCCCCGATCATGGCTACTGCTGTTTCATAGCTTGATTTTGCATGATAAGGTCGTTCGGAAGTAAGGGCATCATAGACATCTGCCACCATAAACAGACGGGCACCCAAAGGGATTTCCATCCCCTTGAGCCCCCGTGGATAGCCAGTCCCGTCAAAATGTTCGTGGTGCGCATAAACGATCTCAGCCGCCCCCTTGAGAAAACTGATCCGTTTCACGATCCGATAACCGGCGGCCGGATGTTTGCGCATCTCCTCCCATTCCGGTTCGGAAAGCTCACCAGGCTTTAACAGAATCTGGTCGGGGACGGCGAGCTTCCCCACATCGTGGAGAAGGGCGCCGAAGCCGATGTCGCGCTTTCGTTTTTCTTCCACGCCGAAGCGGTAGGCAAGGAGCAGGGTATAATCCCTTACCCGCTGGGAGTGCATGCGGGTTTTTTTCTCCCGCAGGTCAAGGGCCGAAACAAGGGCAAGGAGGGTCTCCTCGTTGGCCCTGGCAATGTCTGCCAGGAGCGAGCGCTGGCGGTCGAAAAGATAGCCGGGGACGAGGGCCACCACCCAGAAGCTGGCCAGCTCCCCCAACTGGTTGGCCTGCTCCATGTAGTTCCCCGGCCAATCAAAAAAAGCGTGGAGGGAGAAGAGGATGCTGACGGCAAGTGTCGTGACTACCGCCCCTCTCAGGCCGAACCAGGCGGCGGCCATGACCGGCGGCAGGAAATAGAGCTTGCGCAAGACGATGTGAGCCACGTGGTAGTTGTGCGGCGCAGTTGGGGTCAGAAAGTGAAAAAGAGTGACGAGCGCGACCAGACAGACCAGGACAGTAATTTTTACCTTCTTATTATTTATGGGGATGGTCATCCGCATGGTCCGATTCTCCTCTACGATTTTGTTGAAAAGTCCCCGCTAGATTAATCCATATTCAAGCCCGGTGCCAGCTTTAATATTGCCGCATATTCAGTTACTTAACTTGTGCTGGATAGTTTTGTCATTTTGCGGTTCGATAAAAAGGCGAATATTCTTCATCCGCTGTAGTATTTTCTCTAAATTTGGTCTCCGCTGGAGTGCTATTGAATAAAGTTCCATATATTTTCAGTATGTTAGCAAGTTGGCGCTGTCGTTGCAATGTTGCCGTCGGTAACAGAAAACAGATTTGGAGGTTATTAAATGCACAAAGTATCGTCTTTTGCACTCTTTATCATTTTACTCGCCGCGCCGGCCGCACTGTTTGCCATGGAACAGAGCTTCACGCAAAACGGACTGAAGGCGGTCATAAAGCTGTCGCCGGACGAACTCATCGTCGGAACGAGGGCCAATCTCGCTCTCAAACTTGAAAACGAGGGGCAACCCGTAACTGATCGAACAGTAAGCCTGGAAGTCTACGAGAAGGACGTAGCCGAGCCGGTGGTGAAGAGAGGAGTCGATCTCCTGGAGGACGAATACATCGACTCATGGACCTTTGAAAAACCAGGTGACTACAGGGTGGCGCTGAATATTTCCGACCCACGGGAGCCTGGCAAGGCGCTCAATTACGAGATCAAGGCCTTCGTCGGTGAGGCGAAGGACGCCGGCCACGAAGAGCACGGCTTCTTTTCCCACCACTTCAGCGGTAAATGGGGATGGGTGATGGGGGGTATGATGGTCTTAGTCATGGTCCCGCTGATGATTGTCGGGTTATAGGGGAGGCAGCATGAAAAAACTATTTTTGACGATTTTTCTCTTGGGCAACCTTTCCATTCTCTCCGGTTGCGCGGTTATCGATTTCCTGGACGGAAAACACCTGGATCACACCCGCGATCATGACCAACCACAGTACGGGGGCCGATCCAGTGGCGGCAATAGCGGCGGCGGCCATTCACATTAATGAACGATAAAGGAGGCAGTAGCTATGAAAGAAATTTCTGTTCAAACCGTGGAAAAGGTGCTTGGCCTCAAGTTGCTTATACTGTCGGCCCTCGTTCTTTCAATGACACTCGCAAAACCAACGGCAATGGCAGCCCATCAAGGAACGCAGCAAATCTGTTCGTTTATCATGCACACAGAAGATTGCAGAAAGCATTGCTGATCCATACAAGCAGTACATGGGGGAAGAATTGAAAGTTCGCGACAGCGGCATGCCGGTA
>JANXYN010000120.1 GCA_025356035.1 Geobacteraceae bacterium | reverse complement strand
TCTCGATTTGACCCTGGAGGTCCATAAGATTTGTCTGGGTCATGAATATTCAGCCCTCTGCGATTGCGATGGTGACAAATGACATGTTTCCGTACTTTTTTCAAGCACATGTTCCTTTGAAACCATTCCATGTCGAGGTGATTCATAATCTCTTGGCCGGTTGACGGCCAAGGCATTGCAACCGACTGATCGCAAACAGAAGCTTCCCAAAGAATTCGTCTTTCTCGTAAAGGAAGAAAACTTCCATAACTATGGACAGTGTTGGATACGACTATTCCTATTTCCAGTATCCAATTCAAGCAATACAGCTCATTGAATAAGCGTCACACGGGGCCTATAGGCGTTAATACCTAAGTCCCCGCTGACGGCTTCCCGGTACCCCCCAAGCCCTCTTCACGCTCGCCGTCGTTATTGGCCCTTTTTTGCCTGGTAAAACATGCCTCTAAGTGTAGAATTGTGGTCCATTCTGGTCTCTTTTCTTCGCCTTTTCAGCATGTTGTCTTGGTCCGACCCCAAAACCGATATTCAGTAATGTTCATAGTGAATCCTCAACACTGCTGTTTGCGATTTGGAATAGCTTGATGTCATTCATTTGTTGGGGACTCCAAACGGCAATAGCGGCAACCCGAGTTCCTCAAGAAACTCATTGTGCTTGCTGGTGGCATCAATAATTCTCTTTTCCAGGTCAACCAGCTCTGCATTGACCGTGGTTAGGTCAATTTCCTCATCCGCGATGGCAGTGCTGATGTAGCGCGAGATGTTCAGGTTGTAGCCTTCCTTCTCGATGCGCTCCATCGAAACCCGCATGGAATAGCGGTCTTCTTCCTTGCGGAGCCGGTAGGTGGCGATGATTTTGTCGATATCCTCCGGGCGTAGCCGGTTTTGCCGCTTGCCCTTTTCGAAGTGCTCGGCGGCGTTGATGAAGAGCACGTCATCGGGCTTCTTGCACTTCTTCAGCACCAGAATGCAGACCGGGATACCAGTGGAGAAGAACAGATTGGCGGGCAGTCCGATGACCGTGTCGATATGGCCGTCTTTGAGCAACTTGGTGCGGATGCGCTCTTCCGCGCCGCCCCGGAAGAGCACGCCATGGGGCAGGATGATCGCCATGACCCCTTCGGGCTTCAGGTAGTGAAAGCCGTGCAGCAAAAAAGCGAAGTCGGCGGCGGACTTGGGTGCCAAGCCGTAATTCTTGAAGCGCATATCCTCGCCCAGCGCCTCGGTCGGCTCCCAGCGATAGCTGAAGGGTGGATTGGCAACCACCGCATCGAACTTCGGCATCTTGGCAGGGTTCATCTCGCGCAGCATGTCCCAGTCGTTGGTCAGCGTGTCGCCGTGGTAAATCTCGAACTCGGAATCCTTCACCCCATGCAGCAGCATGTTCATGCGTGCCAGGTTGTAGGTGGTGATGTTCTTTTCCTGCCCGACGATCTTGCCGATGCCGTGCGCGCCCATGCGATGGCGCACATTGAGCAGCAGCGAGCCTGAGCCACAGGCAAAGTCGAAGACGCTCTCCAGTTGCTTCTTTTTCCCGGTGGCCGGCTCCTGGCTGTCGAGGGTGACGATGCCGGACAAGATGCTGGAAATCTGCTGCGGGGTGTAGAACTCGCCCGCCTTTTTTCCCGAGCCGGCGGCAAACTGGCCGATCAGGTATTCATAGGCATCGCCCAAGGTGTCCTTGTCGGTGGAAAACTGTGCCAGCCCCTCGGCAATCGCCTTGATGATGGTGCAGAGTTTGGCATTGCGAGCTTCGTAGCCCTTGCCAAGCTTCTCCGAGTTTAGGTTGATCTCGGAGAAGAGCCCGCCGAAGGTGCTGGCGAAGGACTCGTTCTCGATATAGTCGAAACCCTTTTGCAGGATGTGCAGCAACTCCCCGTTCTGGGTGCGCGCCATCTCGGCGATGCTCCCCCAAAGGTAGGCGGGCTGGATCACGTAATGGGTCTTGCGGCGCATCTGCTTTTCGAATTCGGCGGTGTCGTCCTGGTTCTGCGCGTACCACACCGCCAGCGGCGTGCGGCGGTCGTTTGCTCCCAGCTTGGGATAATCCGGCCCCAGCTCCTTTTGCGCCGCCATCTCGTAGTTGTCCGACAGATAACGCAGGAAGAGGAAGGAGAGCATGTAATCGCGGAAGTCGTCGGCGTTCATCGCCCCGCGCAGTTGGTCGGCAATCCCCCACAGGGTGTTGCCTAATTGTTTTTGGTCGAGTTCGGTCATGAAGTCGTTTCCTGTACTTGTGTTTCAGGCGTCAGCTCTGCATTGAATGGATAGAATTCAAGAAAGTCAGCCAGTATTTTTTCAAAGTGCGCTTTGTTTTCCGGGAGCATTTCAACTGGGTCATAAAACGAATAATTGCCGTGGCTCAGGATGTTGACTAGCCTGCCGTAAAGCGTGTCGTCCGGGTCGTCGTCTTGCTGTTTGATGCAGACCGTGAACTTCTTGTGGCCGTGGAAGATGGATGACTTTTCCAGCAGGCTGCGCAAGGCGTTGAAGTGATGCGTGTAAATTTGTCCAGATTCTTTTGCCCGCCAAATCTCCTGAAGCAGCGTCAGATGGTGGAAGAAAGGGGTGTCTCCCGTATACGATAGATGGTACTCGCCAGTGGTGCGGGTTAATGACAGGAAGTGCGGCGCGAACTTCTTGCGGTCAATCTCCCGCAGTTCGTTCCACAGCACATTAAAGAAAAGCGTGTGGTGAGAGGAGATTACCGCCTTGATGGCGTGATCTTTTCGATTCAGGAACTGCGCCAGATGATTCCCCACCGCAATGGCGTTGTGCTCGTCCAGCGATGAGATGGGATCATCGATGTAGATGTATTTAACCCAATTATAAGGCCCGGTTCCATCGTCATCCATGGCGAGTTGGAGAATGGCCAGAAAGAAGCACCAGATAAACAGGTTCTCCTCGCCGCGTGACACCTTGATCCCGAATTCGTCAGCACCACCCTTGGGGGAGAAGCGCACCACCCAATCATCCGTGTCGATACGAAAATCAAAGTCCGCATAACGCTGTAACAGTGGACGAATGCGGGTGTCCATCTCCAATTCCACCAAGCCGTCAAAAAAATGTGAATCACGGTTGATTATTAGCTTGCGGTCGCTGTCACCCTCCAGATCGTTATACCAGGTGAACAGGTCCTCTGTAAAAGCGTTAAAATAAAGAGTATCCCGTGGAACAATTTGTTTGCCAATGTCCTTGAAGGCCATGGAGAGGCGTGTCTTGCCCGTACCGTTGTAGGCGTAGAGCAGTATGAATTTTTTGCTTTCCAGCTCGTCGCGCAGGTGCGTAGCCAGCGCATTTAGACTAGCGAAAGTGCTCATCCTTTCACCTCACCCAGCGCGGGGAAAAGCTGTTGCATCAGCCCTTTTTTATGGGTCTTGAGCGCGGCGAGTTTCTTTGTTTGGACGGTGATGAGGTCGTCGAGAGAAGTGAGGCAGTCGGCGATTTTTTGTTGTTCATCTTTGTCGTCCGGGTAGGAGAACTGAAGCCCCTGTATGAGTCCTTGGCTCAAGTTGTCTTGGCCTCCGCTATTGCTCAGGCGTCGCATTTCCTCATAGCGACTACACAGATTTAGAAACACAAAACGCGGATCTATTTCCTCTCGTGGCAAGATTGCGGCACATGCTTGATTTGTTGCGGCCTTTATCCCGAGCATTGCAACTTGTCCGCGTGTCTTTCCTTGGCCATACATCGCGACTAGAATTGTCTTTTTCGGAAACACCTTCGCCGACGAATTACTCAATCCTGCATCGGTGATAAATTCGTCAGCTTCTGTGATGATATTGAAGCTAACCAACGAAGTTGTGATCCACGGAATATTTCCATTCCAATATTCTTTCTTTGAGCGGTCGGGTGTGCCGCCAGAAGACGTGTCGAATATAGCTCCTAACGAATCACTGCACCACTCCCCCGCATCACGAAACTCGGGGAAGCGCAGTTTGGGCAGGGTTTCGCCTTCGGCGGGAAAAAGCTGCTGCATCAGCCCTTTTTTGTGGGTCTTGAGCGTGTCGAGCTTTTGCGCCTCCAGGGTGATCAATTCGTCGAGGGAAGCGAGACATTCGGCGATTTTTTGTTGTTCGGCATGTTCTTTTGGCACTGGAACTGTAAACTTTGAAAAGTCTGTTTTGTTTATTATTGGCAAAGTCGAGTTCGCCTGCATGCCCTTGATTAAAGGAACAATGTTGAGCAATGAGTAATAGACGAACTCATTCTGGTAAGATTTATTAGGGGTAGAATCTAGTTCAAAGTGCACCACCCTGAGAGGTGGGTAAAAAACAAGTAGACACGGTGGGTTTCTGGTAATGT
>JANXYN010000068.1 GCA_025356035.1 Geobacteraceae bacterium | reverse complement strand
GGTCCTTTCTTCTCCTCCATCTTCATTCCCGGACAAAACCGCCGATGGAGGCCACCTCGGCCACGCCCGGAACGGTGTTCAGCTGGTAGCGGACAAACCAATCCTGCAGGGTCCGCAACTGCTCCAGGTCGTACCCCTTCCCTTCGATTGTATACCAGAAGACGTGGCCGACTCCGGTGCCATCCGGCCCCAGGGTGGGAACCACGCCGGAGGGGAGGAGGGAGGCCGCATAGTTGAGCCGCTCCAGCACCCGGGTCCTGGCCCAGTAAATATCGGCGGAATCCTCGAAAATCACGTAGATCATGGAGAAGCCGAAAGCTGAAGAGGCACGCACCGCCCGGACCTTGGGAAGACCTTGCAGGTTCACCGCCAGCGGATAGGTGACCTGGTCCTCCACTACCTGCGGCGAGCGCCCCGGATACTCGGTGAAGACGATCACCTGGTTGTCGGAGAGATCGGGAATGGCGTCCACCGGAGTTTTAAAGGCCGCCCAGACCCCCCAGACGATGATCAGAGCGAAGATCATCAGGATGATGATGCGATTTCTGGCGGAATAGTCGATTATTTTTTCGATCACTTAACACCTCGGGACTCGGAACTCGGAACTCGGAACTCGGAACTGTGAACCAGAAGCTTTTCCAGATCCCCGGGCCCCAATCCCCGGTCCCTGAATTTCACATTTTCATATCACCCATATCGAGCTCTTTCTTCTTCGGCGGAGCCGCCGGCGCCGGTCCTTTCTTCTCCTCCATCTTCATTCCCGGCATCCCTGCGTGGCCGCCGCCGGTCCCTTTCAGCTGCGCTTCGGAGTCGATCAGGTAGCCACCGGATGAGGCAACCTTTTCGCCGGCTTTCAGGCCGCCAAGGATCTGCAGATTATCCCCGACCCTCGCCCCCACCTTGATCTCGCGCGGCTCGAACATACCCGGCTGCATCTCCACCCACGCCACCTGACGCGTGCCGGTATCCATGACCGACGTCACCGGCACCACCAGGGAATCCCCCAGGGGGACCAACACAACGGCGTTGACGAACATATCCGGTTTCAATTGCAACTGCGGATTCGGAAGCTCGACCCGCACCTTCACCGTCCTGGTTTTCGGGTCGAGGAACGGATAGATGAACGCCACCCTCCCGACAAAGGTCTTGCCCGGATAGGCCTGGGAATGGATCTTCACCTTTTGTCCGGTTTTGATGGCGGAGAACTCGTTCTCATAGACCTCCACCTCCACCCAGACCACCGACAGGTCGGCGATACTGAACAGCAGGTCGCCAACGTTCACATACTGCCCCTGCTGCACCATCTTCTCGATCACCACACCGGAGAGGGGGGTGTAGACGGAGAGACGAATCCCCGGCTCTCCGCTCTTCTCCAGCTCCGCAATCTGCTCGTCCTTTACCCCCAGAAGCTTCAATCGCTGGCGGGCCGAGGCCACCAGCCCTTCCCCTCCATGGGAAATGGACTTTAAGGTGGAGCTTTTCAACTGTTCGCGGCTCTTAAGCGCCAGCAGGTATTCCTGCTGGGCCGCGACCAGGTCGGGGGAATATAGTTCGGCCACCGGCCTGTTTTTGGAGACATAATCACCCACCCTGTTCACATCGAGCCGGTCGATACGCCCCGCCACCCAGGCAGTAACCTTGGCCTGCCGGGCTTGGTCGTACTGGACGATGCCGACCGCATTGAGCTCCTTGCTGAGAGGGATTATCCTGGCTTCTGTGGTGGCGACATTGGCCATCACCTGCTGGGTGGGGGAAAGGGAGACGTGGCCAAGCATCTCCAGCTCCTTGGCACTAGCCTGGGCGCTTTCCACCTTCTTGATCAGCTGCATGCCGCAGATGGGGCAAGTGCCGGGCTTATCCTTGATGATGAACGGATGCATGGCGCAGGTATAAAGCACCCCACCCTGGGCGGCCTTCCCTTGTCCGGCATCTTTTGCCGCGCCTTTATGCCGCCAGAGGTAAAAGCCTCCACCGGCAGCGACGGCAAGAATTACCAGCACCAGAGGAATTGCAACTTTCATTGAAATTTTCATCACCAAAACCTCGCAGTCATTTTTATTTAAATTGCGGGAAGGTTATAAACCTCCCCTCAAATCCGCCACTACTGCAACTGTTTCCCCACCAGGGCCTCCAGCTGGGCCAGCTTCATCTGGTAATCGGCCACGGAATCGTAGTACTCCCGCTCATAGTTGAACAGCGTTACCCGGCTGTCCAGCAGCGTGAGAAAATCGACCTTGTTGACCCGGTAGCTGATGGTGGCCGACTCCAGCGATTGCTCCGCCTGGGGGATAATGCCGGTCCTGTACAGTTCGATCAGTTTCCGGCGCCGCTCCAACTGGGCCTGAAGATCTGAGACGCCATAATTGATGCCGTTTTTCAAATTATTGAATTCCGCAGTCGCCATGGTTACCTCGGAAGAAGACTCGGCGACCATCGCCTGCCGGCGGCCCGTCTGCAACGGCAGGTTGAAAGTAACGCCCAGGGAATACATGTCGTCCCCCTCGCTCCCCATGGCCGGGTCCCGCTGCATATATTCGAAGGCAACATTGACGTCGGGATAATATTCCCTTCGTGCCAGCCTCTGGCCCGCTTTCCCCTTTTCGATAAGCGCCTGGTAGCCTTTCAGCAGGGGACGGTTCTCGTCTGCGATGGCTCTCAGCTCTTCGGCAGTGACGGATATCGGTTTTATCTCGGGATCGGCAATGGTCCCGACCGGCGTATCGGCGGGACGGTAGAGGAGGGTGTTGAGGTTGGCCTGCAGGGACTTGCGCTGCTGCTCCAACGATATCCGCATATCGAGCATCTTCGAGCGTTCCACCTGGGCCTTGAAGACATCCTGCTGCACTCCCTGGCCGACGGAATATCTGGTTTCGGCCAGGGCGATGAAATTTCCAAGGATATCGATGTTCTTATCCACGATCCCCAGCGCTTTATCGGTAAAGTAGAGCTGGTAGTAAGCCTCCTTGACCATCCGCTCCAGCTCGAGTTTGCGCTCTGCCAATGCCCATCGGTACGATTCGGCCTCCTTCTCCGCCACCTCTCCCTTGAGCCCTCGCTTTCCCCAGAAGGGAAGCTGCTGGGAGATGCCGATCACCTTCTGGGTCATGCTGTCACGACGGAAATCCAGGGGAGCCCGCACCAGGCCATTCTGGACCTTCAGCATCAACATCGGGTCGTCCAGCGCGGTTGCCTGCCGTATGCGGTTGGTGAACATCTGCCAGCGCGCCTCGGAGGCCTTCAGCTCGGGGTTGTTGGCCAGAGCGGTTACGATCAATGTCGGCAGGTCTTCGGCCGGGGCGACATCCTCGGCTAAAAGTGGGGTTGCGTAGAGAAGGCCGAAAAGCGCAGACAAAAGGAAAACTGGGATGAAACGGCATTTCATGGCGGCTCCCGAAGTTATGATTACAACGGTTAATACAAAGGGCGTGCCAGTCGTGCAACCTGCTGTTTTCACATGCTCTTTGCTCCCAAACCGGGGCGAGGATGGAGAATATCCGACACACTTGCAAGAATATTCTCCAGAGTTTGAGTATAGAGCATCGGTAAGTAAATACAACTAAAGGGGCGGGATCAGGGGCGGTTGAGTCTGCTCTGTGGCCATGGACTGCGGCCAGGGACCGGACACCCCAATCATTCCGGGAACGGAACCGAATTGCGGGGAATGACGGCAGGGTCGAAGTTGCTGACCCCCCAGGCAAGCACTTCCCGGGGGGTAACTATGGCAGGGAATGTCGGCGTGGCTTGGCCAAGGAACCGAAGTGCCGCCAGTAGAAGGGAGCCGCCGGTCTTGGCCAGATCGCGGCCGGCCGCCAGGGAAACGGCGTTCTCCCGCTTGGAGAGCTTGGTGCCCCCGGGGCCTGTCACCAGCGGCAGGTGCCAATAGTCAGGGATTGGGTAGCCGAGCAGTCGTTGCAGGCGGAGCTGACGCGGCGTGGAGGAGAGAAGGTCGGCGCCCCTCGCGACCTGGTTCACGCCGGCCGCCGCATCATCCACCACCACCGCCAGCTGGTAAGCGAAGGGGCCGTCGGCCCGCCGCACCACGAAATCGCCGCAGCTCTCAGCAAGCGTTTCGCAGCAGGCACCCATTATCCCATCCTGGAAGCAGACCGGTTCATCGGTTACCTTCACCCGCCAGGCCCGGGGAGTCTTCCCTTGGGGGAGTCCATTGCGACAGCTCCCCGGATAGAGCAGTTCCCCATCCTTACTGTGGGGGGCACTGCCGATCCGGGCTATCTCCTGGCGAGAACAGCCGCAGGGGTAAACCATCCCCTTGTCGATCAGCTCAGCGAAAGCCGCCTGGTAGGCGTCGGTACGGCTACTCTGCCAGACCACCTCTCCGTCCCACTGGAAACCAAGGGCCTCGAGGGTCCGCAGGATATCGTCCGCCATACCCGGCAACACCCGTGGCGTATCAAGGTCATCCATCCGGAGCAGCCAACGGCCCCCCGAGCGCCTGGCCAGAAGATAGCTGCCGAGCGCCGCCACCAGCGAACCCAAGTGAAGAGGGCCGGTAGGCGACGGAGCGAAGCGGCCGATGACTGGAATTTGTCGCGATGTAAAGGATACGGTCATATTCGTCGAGAGTGGAAGGCGGAAGAACGGAAGGAAGTCCTTAACTTCCGCACTTCAAACATCCGCGCTTCCGCGCTAGCTAAGAAACGAGCAGCAGTAATCGGCCAGGGTCTTCACCCGCATGGTGAACTTCGTGTTCGCCGGCACCTGAAAAGATCCCACCCCAACGATCTTCAGCCACTCGCCGCCATCGCCAATCCGGTACTCCAGCTCTCCTGCCATGAACTCCATGATTTCGGGGGCGGCAGTGGTAAATTCGTATTCGCCCGGCATAATGATGCCGAGGGTCTTCTTCGTCCCGTCGGCGAAAACGACCGTGCGGCTCGTCACCCCGCCGTTGAAGTAGACGTTAGCTTCCCGGACAACTGTTACGTTTTTGAACTCGGACATCTCAACAACCTCCCAAGAATAGTATGGTGCGCTGTGCGCACCGTTATTTGGTGCGTGAGACGCACCCTCCGGTATTACCAGCCTGTTGCAGATTCGGATGGTCAGGCGATTCCTGCCAGTTCCAGCCGTCCGCCCCAGCGCCTGACCAATTCTTCCCTGAGCCGGACATTCCCCGGTGTAGATAGCATCGGGTCTTTCTCGACAATGGCAAACGCATCCTGCCGCGCTTCTTCGAGAATCCGCCCATCACGCAGGATATTGGCCACCCGAAAGTCCGGGAGCCCGGCCTGGCGGGTACCGAGAAAGTCGCCGGGACCGCGGATTTCCAAGTCCGCTTCAGCGATTTTGAAACCGTCGCCGGTCTCCTCCATCACGTGCAGCCGTTTCACCCCCTCTGCCGACAGCTTGCCGGTGGTAAGGAGGATGCAGCGGGACTTGCCGCTCCCCCGCCCTACCCTGCCGCGCAGCTGGTGGAGTTGGGAGAGGCCAAACCGCTCGGCATGCTCGACCACCATCACCGTGGCGTTGGGAACATCGATCCCAACCTCAATGACGGTGGTGGCCACCAGTATATCGATCTCCCGGTTCTTGAAGGCGCGCATCACCGCCTCTTTCTCCTCCGGCTGCAGCCGACCATGGAGAAGGGCAATCCGCAGCTCGGGGAAAATGTCGGTTTGCAGATGCTCGGCCATCTGGCTGGCAGCCTTCAGATCGGATTTCTCCGTCTCCTCCACCAGAGGATAGATGATGTAAGCCTGGTGCCCTTTTTTCACTTCGTCCCGGACGATGCCGTAGACTTGGGAGCGCCGGGATTCGTAAGCGATCCGGGTCTCGATCGGGGTGCGGCCAGGGGGAAGCTCATCGATGACGGAAAGTGAGAGGTCGCCAAAGACGGTCATCGCCAAGGTCCGGGGGATGGGGGTAGCGGTCAGCACAAGGATGTCGGGGTTATCCCCCTTTTTTTTCAGGAGCCCGCGCTGCAGAACGCCGAAACGGTGCTGCTCGTCGATGATGCCGAGGCCGAGCCGGTTGAACTCCACCTTGTCCTGGATCACCGCATGGGTGCCGACCACGATCTGCACCTTACCCGTGGCGATATCGTCCAGGAGCGCCGTTTTCCCCTTCCCCTTGATTGCGGAACTAAGAAACGCCACCCGCAGCCCCAGAGCCTCGCACCAGCCATGGATATTGAGGTAGTGCTGCTCGGCAAGGATCTCGGTGGGGGCCATGATTGCCGCCTGATAGTCATTCTCCACCGCCACGAGGGCCGCCATTAGTGCCACCAGGGTTTTGCCACAGCCGACATCCCCTTGCACCAGGCGGTGCATCGGGTGAGGCGCTATCATGTCGTGCTTGATCTCGGCCAGCACCCGCCGCTGGGCAGCAGTCAATTGGAACGGCAGAAGCTTCAGCAGCTCCTTTGTGTACTTATGGCTCACCTGGAAGGCAATCCCCTCCTCCAGTGCCACTCCCTGCTTTTTCAGGGCGAGGCCCAATTCCAGGAAGAAGAACTCATCGAAAGCGAGGGTACGGTGGGCCGGGGTGGACCCTTCATTGAGCGCATTCAGCTCAGCGCCGTTCTCCGGGAAATGGACCTCCTGCAGAGAACCATTGAGCGGCAGAAGGGAGCGGCGGGCGGCAATAGCAGCTGGGAGGTGGTTTTCCACGCCACTGGCAAATTTATCCACCACCTCCTTCATCACCTTGCGCATGGTCTTCTGGTGAAGTCCCTCGGTGAGCGGGTAAACCGGCAGGATCCGGCCGAAATTAAGGGGGTCCTTGGCCATCGCCGCCGAGAGCTCCTCCCCCTCCGCCAGCCACTCCACATCAGGGTGGTGCACCTCGCGCTGAAAGCCGTACTGGCCGACCTCGCCGGTGAAGATCCCCTGCTTACCCGGCTGCCAGATCCCCTTCATGTAGCGAAGATTGAAATTGAACCAATTGAGAGTGATGGTGCCGCTGTCATCGCCGACGATCGCCTCGAAGAACTTGCGCCCTCCCTTGCTGAAGACGCTTTCCGCTGACTTCACCTCGGCAAAGAATACTTCCCGTTGCCCTGGCCGCAGTTTTGCCACTTTGGTCAATTGCCGGCGGTCTTCGTAACGGTTGGGGAGCTGGTACAGGGCATCCTCAACGGTTACAATCCCTTTGCGGGACAGGGCCTCGGCCAGTTTAGGCCCGATCCCCTTGATGAACTGCATGGGGGTGGTGAGGTTCTTCCGGTTGATGGATTCGTGCAGAGATGCAGGGTGGGAAGGGGGTGGTTGCACAGATTCAGCGTGCGGAGTGATGAGGATGCCACCGTCGGTAGGCTCAATGGTGACGGCAGCGCCCGGAGTGAGGCCAAGCAGCTGCCGAATTTCTTCCGGCAGCGGGAGTTTTCCGTCAGCGGTAAGCTTTACGACCGGCATGACGCCTCAGAAAAAACAGGGAGAGGTAAAGGTAAAGAAATCATCGGACAAACACGCTATATTCCCGCAATCTCGACATTTTATGTTCGAGATTGCGGGAAAGGCCGTTTTAGAACAGGGCGTTCAGATCCTTCACCACCTCATCCGCATTCAGCCCATGGGCGCCACACCCCTGCGCCAGGCTTTCCGCCTGGGCACCCATGCAACCAACGCAGCCCAGGTTGTACTTGGCGAGCACCTTCACCACGTCCGGGTGCATCCGCATCACCTGGGCAAAGGTCATATCTTTGGTAATTTTTTCACTCATTTGAGCTCCTCTTTCCCTAGAATCCAGGAGCCAGAATAAAACTCTGGGGTTCTACTGGATTCTGACTCCTGACTCCTGACTTCTTGGATTTACGCGTATTTTATGTCGAGGACTTCGTATTCCTTCACTCCGGCTGGCACCTTGACCCGCACAGAATCGTCCAGCTTGTGACCGATCAGGGCCTTCCCCACCGGCGATGTACAAGAGATTTTCCCCACCTTGAGGTCCGCCTCGTCCTCGCCGACGATCTTGTAGGTGATCTCCTCTTCCGCAGAGGTGTCGTAAAGGGTCACGGTCGCCCCGAACACCACCTTGTCCGGCTTCAGGTTGGTCAGGTCCACCACATAGGCCCGCGCCAGCTTGTCCTGGAGTTCCAGAATCTTTCCTTCAATAAAACTCTGGCGGTGCTTGGCGGCATCGTACTCGGCATTCTCGGACAGATCGCCGTGACTGCGCGCCTCGGCAATATCCTGGATGACCTTGGGCCGTTCCTCGCGGATCAGGCGTTTAAGCTCTTCCTGGAGCGCTTCAAAGCTCTCTTTGGTTAATGGCAGTGAGTGGGACATCCTTGTTTGCTCCTCCGTTCAACGTGCAACAGTTTGACTACCAATATTGTGGGCCCTGCCCACCCGACCTCGCTGCATAAACTCACAGGAGCGCCGCAAGGGCGCTCCTGACTAAACCTTTACCTAAACCTGCCTTACTACCAGAGATAATCCTGAATCGGCTTGACGTCCAAATCGGCCGACCGCATGGCAATAATGCCGTCGACGGCTGCTCTAGCCCCGGCTGTGGTGGTAAAATAGGCGACGTTGTGCATCAGCGCATTGCGGCGGATGGAAAAGGAATCGGCCACCGCCTGGGCTCCCTGGGTGGTGTTGATCACCATGCAGATCTCGTTGTTCTTGATCGAGTCAACGATGTGGGGACGCCCTTCCAGCACCTTGTTTACCACCTTTACGGTAAGCCCCTTCTCCTGCAGATAGGCGGCGGTACCGCGCGTGGCAACCAGTTCAAAGCCCGTATCATACAGTTTTTTCGCCGCGCTGACAATATGTTTTTTGTCAGCGTCCCGCACGCTGAAGAATACTCTGCCGCTCATGGGGAGCTTTACGCCGGCCCCAAGCTGGGCTTTGGCAAAGGCCTTGGCAAAATTGTCGTCAATACCCATCACCTCGCCGGTGGATTTCATCTCCGGCCCGAGGATGGTGTCCACCCCGGGGAACTTGACGAAGGGGAATACCGCCTCCTTCACCGAAATATGCTTCGGCACGATCTCCTTGGTAATGCCCAGCTCTTGCAGGCTCTTGCCTGCCATGATGCGGGCGGCCAACTTGGCCAGGGGCCGGCCGGTCGCCTTGGAGACAAAGGGAACGGTGCGGGAAGCACGGGGATTCACCTCCAGGATATAGATGACGTTATCCTTGATCGCAAACTGGACGTTCATCAAACCCTTCACGTTCAGTTCCAGTGCCATCATTCTGGTCTGACGGGCAATCTCGTCACTGAGCTCCTGGGAAATGGAGTAAGGGGGGAGCGAACAGGCCGAGTCGCCGGAATGGATCCCCGCCTCCTCGATATGCTCCATGATACCGCCGATGATAACCTCTTTCCCATCGCAAAGGGCATCCACATCTATTTCGATAGCCTCGTCGAGAAACTTGTCGATAAGGATCGGGTGTTCCGGCGAAGCCAGCACGGCGTTCTGCATGTAACGGCGCAACACTTCCACATCATAGACGATCTCCATGGCCCGACCGCCAAGGACATAGGAGGGACGAACCACCACCGGATAACCGATCCGCTCCGCCACCTTTTCCGCTTCTGCAACGGAACGAGCGGTGCCGTTCTCTGGCTGCTTGAGCTTCAGCTTATGCAACATCTCCTGGAACCGCTCCCGGTCCTCGGCCCGGTCAATGGAGTCAGGGGAGGTGCCGATAATGGGGACGCCGGCCTTTTCCAGGGCTACGGCCAGCTTCAGCGGCGTCTGGCCGCCGAACTGGACAATCACCCCGTACGGCTTCTCGATATCTACGATGGAAAGGACGTCCTCGTAGGTGAGGGGCTCGAAGTAGAGGCGGTCGGAAGTGTCGTAGTCGGTGGAGACGGTCTCCGGGTTGCAGTTAACCATGATGGTTTCATAGCCGTCCTCGGCCAGGGCGAATACACCGTGCACGCAGCAGTAGTCGAACTCGATCCCCTGGCCGATCCGGTTGGGACCGCCACCAAGGATGATGATCTTCTTCCGCTCTGTTACCGCCGCCTCACACTCTTCTTCATAGGTGGAGTAAAGGTAGGGGGTATAGGCGACAAACTCGGCGGCACAGGTGTCGACCCGCTTGAACACCGGTCGGATACCCAAGGATAGGCGGAGCTGACGGACCTCCTCCTCGTTTTTCCCCCAGAGCCGCCCCAGGAACTTGTCGGAGAAGCCAAACTGCTTGGCCTCCCGGATGATGGCCTTGAGGTTTTCCTGTACCTCTGCCTTTACCTTTACCTGCTTTAACTCATCCTCTTTCTCGATGATCTGGCGGATGTTATGAAGGAACCAGGGGTCGATGGCGGTGATCTCATGGATCTCTGCCACCGTCATGCCACTGCGGAAGCCATCACCAACATACCAGAGCCGCTCCCAGTTGGGGGTACGCAGCTTCTCCTGGAGAAGCTGCTGTTCCTTGGCGGTCAGTGCCCGGCGCGTCTCGGAAGTCTGATCGAACAGCCGTGATTCAAAGCCACAGGAACCGATCTCCAAAGAGCGGATGGCCTTCTGTAGCGACTCCTTGAAGGTGCGGCCAATCGCCATCACTTCCCCCACCGACTTCATCTGGGTGGTGAGGGTGGCATCGGCGGCCGGGAACTTCTCGAAGGTAAAGCGTGGAATCTTGGTCACCACGTAGTCGATGGTCGGCTCGAAACAGGCCGGGGTCTCCCGGGTAATGTCGTTGGTGATCTCGTCGAGCCGATAACCGACCGCCAGCTTGGCGGCGATCTTGGCGATCGGAAAGCCGGTCGCCTTGGAAGCGAGCGCCGAACTGCGCGACACTCTCGGATTCATCTCGATCACCACCAGCCGGCCGTCCTTGGGGTTGATGCCGAACTGGATATTGGAGCCACCGGTATCGACACCGATCTCGCGAATGATCTTCAGGGAGGCATCGCGCAGGATCTGGTACTCCTTGTCGGTAAGGGTCTGGGCCGGCGCCACCGTAATGGAGTCGCCGGTATGGACCCCCATCGGGTCCAGGTTCTCGATGGAGCAGATGATCACCACGTTGTCTGCGGTGTCGCGCATCACCTCCAGCTCGTACTCCTTCCAGCCGATCACCGACTCCTCCACCAGGATCTCTCTGGTGGGCGAGGCGTCGATCCCCGCCTGGGCCATCTTTTCATACTCTTCCATGTTGTAGGCGATGCCACCGCCGGTGCCGCCGAGGGTGAAGGAGGGACGGATGATGGCGGGAAAGCCGACCGCCTTGATCACCTCCATCGCCTCCGCGTAGTTGTGGGCAAGGCCAGAACCGGGTACCGCCAGGCCGATCCGCTGCATCGCCGCCTTGAACAGGGTCCGGTCCTCAGCCATCTTGATCGCCGGCAGTTTGGCGCCGATCAGCTCCACCCCGAACTTTTCCAGCACCCCATTTTCTGCCACCGCCACCGCGGTGTTCAACGCCGTCTGGCCGCCGAGGGTCGGGAGGATCGCATCGGGGCGCTCCTTTTCGATGATCTTCGCCAGGATCTCCGGCGTCACCGGCTCGATGTAGGTCCGGTCGGCAAAATCAGGGTCGGTCATGATGGTAGCCGGGTTGCTGTTCAACAGCACCACCTGGAACCCCTCCTCCTTCAGGGCCTTGCAGGCCTGGGTCCCGGAATAGTCGAACTCGCACGCCTGGCCGATGATGATCGGCCCGGCGCCGATGATGAGGATCTTATGGATGTCGGTACGTTTTGGCATTTATTCTCCTTCATTTATTCAAACCAGACCACTGAGGTTGTAAAACCTTGGCGTTCCTTGGTTTTATTTGATTGTTATCCCCTGAAGATAAAGAACACTGCTCCCGCCATACAGCACCCCGCCCAGAGGTAGTCGAGCTTCAAGGGCTGCCCCATGTAGAAGAAGGCAAACGGCACGAACACCGAGAGGGTGATCACCTCCTGCAGGATTTTCAGCTGGCCGAGGCTGAAGGTGCCATAGCCGGCCCGGTTGGCCGGCACCTGCAGCAGGTACTCGAAAAAGGCGATCCCCCAGGAAACCAGCACCGCCAGGAACCACGGCGCACTCCGCAGGTCCTTCAGGTGCGCGTACCAGGCGAAGGTCATGAAGACATTGGACAGCATCAGTAAAACGATCGTTCTCATATGTTTTGTGTAGGGGCGGACGGCGTCCGCCCTGGGCGCATGCCATGCGCCCCTACATTATCACTCCTGCACCCAGCCGTTCTCCAGCCCCGCTTCTTCCAGTGCCGCCACTGCCTCTGCATATTCCGCGTCGGTGATCTTCCGCTGGATGCCGGGAGCGGCGGGTGCCTCATGGGCAGGGAAATACTGGCGCATCAGGGAGATGTGGGTCTCGGTCCCGAGGTGCTCGGCGATCCAGTGCAGCGTCACGTGGCTACCTGCGCCCCCCTCGGGAAGGACCAGATGGCGGATGATGAGCCCCCGCACGGCAACCCCCGCCTCGTCCAGCTGTAGCTCCCCCACCTGACGGTGCATCTCCGTGACCGCAGCCCGGTTGATTTCCCGGTAGCCGGGGGCGCTGGAGAATTTCAGCGCCGGCTCTTCCGCCGCATACTTCATGTCGGGGAGGTAGACCGCCACCACTCCGTCGAGCAGGGTAAGGGCATCGACCTTTTCATAGCCGCTGGAGTTCCAGACGATGGGGAGGCGGAACCCCTTCGGCACGGCCAGCCAGAGAGCGGCCAAGAGCTGCGGCAGGTAGTGGCTCGGGGTGACGAGATTGAGGTTGTGCGCCCCCTGCCGCTGGAGCCTGAGCATCTTCGCCGCCAGGCCGGCAGTGGTCTGATCCTCGCCGTTATCCAGCTGGCTGATCGGGAAGTTCTGGCAGAACCGGCAGTGCAACGAGCAGCCGGAGAAAAAGATGGTGCCAGACCCTTTGCTGCCGGAGAGGGGAGGCTCCTCCCCCCGGTGGATATTAGCCGACGCGATCCGCGGCCGCCAGCTGGCACGGCAGATGCCACGCTCCCCCGCCAGTCGGTTCACCCGGCAATCATGGGGACAGAGGTCGCAACTTTTTAGCCGCCCGTAGGCCTGTCGAACCCGTGCCAGAAGTTCGCCTGAATTGTAGAGATCGGTGTAACCCATAGTAAAACCAGGTAAAGGTAAAGGTAAAGGTAAAGGTAAAGGTAAAGGTAAAGGTAAAGGTAAAGGTAAAGGTAGAGGTAAAGGTTAAGAAAACCTGCTGTTCTTTACCTCTACCTTTGCCTCTACCTGCCTTTCTGCGTCTCCATCATCTCCACGAACCGCCTAAACAAGTAGTGGGAATCGTGAGGGCCGGGGGAAGCCTCCGGGTGGTGCTGGACCGAGAAGATCGGCAGGGTCTTGTGCCGCATCCCCTCAACGGTCTGATCGTTAAGATTCTCGTGGGCCAGCTCGCAGCAATGGGCAAGCGAGCCAATATCCACGGAAAAGCCGTGATTCTGGGCGGTGATCTCCACCTGGCGGCTTGCCAGGTCCATGACCGGCAGGTTGGAGCCGTGATTGCCGAACTTGAGCTTCATGGTCCGGCCACCAAGGGCGAGCCCCAACAGCTGATGGCCGAGGCAGATGCCGAAGATCGGCTTTTTCCCCACAAATTGGCGGATGTTCTCGATCACCGCATGCATCGGCTCTGGGTCGCCGGGACCGTTGCTGAGAAAGATCCCATCGGGATTCATGGCCAGCGCCTCGGCCGCCGGGAAGGTGGCAGGAACCACAGTCACGTCACAGCCGGCCGAAACCAGACAGCGCAGGATATTCTGCTTGATGCCGAAGTCGTAGGCCACCACCTTGTAGTTGAGCTTCTTACGGTCGAGCTGCGGGTAACCGGTGCCGAGCTCCCACAGGCCTTCCGTCCAGTGGTACGGCTTTTCGCAGGAGACCCCGCTCGCCAGATCGAGGCCAGCCATGCTCGGAAGCACCTGGGCCTTCTTCACCAGGCTGTGCAGGTCGGCATCCGTCGTGGAGATGATACCGTTCTGCGCGCCCTTGTCCCGCAAATGCCTGGTCAGCGCCCGCGTGTCAAGCCCCTGAATCCCGACCACGCCATGCTCCTTGAGATAGGCATCGAGACTCATGGTGGCACGCCAATTGGAGTAGCAGTCATGGTACTCCTTGACGATGAAGCCGGACAGGTAAAGCCGGTTGCTCTCCACGTCCTCCGGATTGATGCCGGTGTTCCCCATCTGGGTGTAGGTCATGGTGACCATCTGTCCCTTGTAGGAAGGGTCGGTAAGGACCTCCTGATAGCCGGACATGGCGGTGTTGAACACCACCTCGCCGCTCGCCTCGCCACCGGCGCCGAACGACTTCCCAGAAAAAATGCGCCCATCAGCAAGCGCTAGCACTGCTTTCATACAAAAACTCCTTCTCGGCCAACGATCTAATAAAAACTAAACTCGCTCCTGCCAACTTATAGCGCATTTTCATCAAACAGATAATTCAAGAGGTTGATCACGGCTTTTGCATCCTGGTTGCTTATGTCTGCCCCGGTTTTGCGCATCATCCTGGTTACACACTCCCTGGCAGATTGTTTGTTAAATGGTTCCCGCGACAATGGTCCCTGACCGGTTCGAACAGCCTGGATGGTGATTTTCAGGCTGTGGCAACCGGTGCATTTGCTCAGCAGCATCTCGTAGTTCCGCTTCATCTCGGCGGGAAATTTTTCAGCGTCAAGCCTCATCGCATCTCCTTGACCGAGGACCTTGAGCTGCGCATCGGCAAGAGAGGCAAACATGCAGAGTAAAATGAGCACTACCAGGACTTTATTCATAACTCCTCAACCCTCGTAGGGGCGGACGGCGTCCGCCCTGGGCGCATGCCATGCGCCCCTACAATTTGTAAACAATCTTCCCGCTAACGATGGTATAGGCCGCGCACCCCTTCATCCGCTGGCCGAGGAACGGCGAATTCTTCGACTTGCTGGCAAGCTTTTCCGCATCTACCAGCCACTCGCGCTTAGCATCGATGACGGTGATATCCGCCACCGCCCCAACCTTGAGGGTTCCCCGCTCGATACCGAGGATCCGGGCCGGGTTAAGCGCCATCTTCGCCACCAGCCCCTTGAGGTCGAGCACCTTCTCCTCCACCAAACGGAGCGCCAGGGGAAGGGAAGTTTCCAGGCCGACGATGCCGTTTGAGGCCAGGTTGAACTCCACGTCCTTTTCGTTCAGATGGTGAGGGGCATGGTCGGTGGCAATGGCATCGATGGTGCCATCCTTCAGCCCCGCCTTGATCGACGCCAGGTCCCCGGCCTCCCGCAGCGGCGGGTTCATCCGGGCGTTGGTGTTGTACCCCCGCACCGCGTCGTCGGTGAGGGTAAAGTAGTGGGGGGCAGTCTCGCAGGTGACCTTCACCCCCCGCGCCTTGGCATCCCGGATGATCCGGACCGAGCCGGTGGTGGAAATATGGGCGACATGGAGCGGCGAATTGGAGAACTCAGCCAGATAGACGTCCCGGGCCACGGCCACATCTTCGGCGGCCCATGGGATTCCCTTCAACCCGAGCTCGGTGGCGGTGAACCCCTCGTTCATCACCCCCTCCCCCACCAGGGCCAGTTCCTCGCTGTGGGAGATCAGCATGATCCCCATCCCCTTGGCGTATTCGAGCGCCCGGCGCATCAGTTCGGCATTGGCCACCGGATGGCCGTCATCGGAAACCGCGACGCAACCAGCCTCCTTCAGCTCTCCCATCTCGGCCAGGCTCTCCCCTTTGCTCCCCTGGGTAATGGCCCCGACCGGGAAGACGTTGACGACCCCTTCTGCCTTGGCCTTGCCGATGATATAGGCGGTTATCGCCTTGTTGTCGTTAACCGGCCTGCTGTTGGGCATGCAGGCCACCGAGGTGAAGCCGCCGGCCGCTGCCGCCCTGGTGCCGGACACGATATCCTCCTTGTACTCCAACCCCGGATCGCGCAGGTGGACGTGCATGTCAATCAGTCCCGGCGTAACAAGCAGACCGCTGGCGTCGATGGTTTCCGCTCCCGCAGGAGCCTTGAGCCCTTTCCCCAGCTCCTTGATCTTCCCGTTTGCTACCAGGATGTCGAGGGTATCGTCGATGTTCTGCGCCGGGTCGATGACCCGCCCACCTTTTATCAACAGATTCATAGCGCACCTCATAATGAAGACGTTTTTACAGGGATATTCAGGATTAGCTGCAAGCCAATCAATTTACTCTTTGTTTTTCATCCTGATTATCCTGAATATCCCTGTTAATTGGTGATTTTGATCATTCCGTCGGCAGCTCGCCGCCACTCACATGGTACAGCATTGACATCCGCACCGCCACCCCGTTTTCAACCTGTTTCAGAATGTGCGACTGGGGGCCGTCGGCCACATGGGAGCAGAGCTCCACGCCGCGGTTGATCGGTCCGGGATGCATGACGATGGCGTCCTTCTTGGCCAGTTTCAGCACCTCGTGGTTGAGCCCGAAGTAGCGGGAATACTCGCGCAGGGTGGGAATCAGTGTTTTCCCCTGCCGCTCCAGCTGGATGCGGAGCATCATCACCACATCGGCGCCCTCCACCGCCTCGCGCATATCTTTGCAGACCTGGACGTTGCCGAGCCTTTCCACCCCCGGCGGCATCATGGTAGGTGGCCCTGCGAGAAAGACTTTCGCCCCCATCTTGGTGAGGCCGTAGATGGCGGAACGGGCCACCCGGCTATGGGTAATGTCGCCGACGATGGCCACCTTGAGCCCCGCCAGTTTGCCGAATTTCTCCCGGATGGTAAGCATGTCCAACAGACCCTGGGAAGGGTGCTCGTGGGCACCGTCGCCGGCGTTGATCACCGAACAGGAAACCCGCTGGGCCAGGTAATGGTGGGCGCCGGAGACCGCGTGGCGCATGACGATGATGTCCGGCTTCATCGCCAGGATGTTGCGGGCCGTATCGGAGAGCGTTTCCCCCTTGGTGACCGAACTGGTGGAGGCGGTAATGTTGATAGTGTCGGCGGAAAGACGCTTGGCGGCGATCTCGAAGGAGGTGCGGGTCCTGGTGGACGCCTCGTAAAAGAGGTTCACCACGGTCTTGCCGCGCAGGGTCGGGACCTTCTTGATGTCGCGGCTATTGATCTCTTTCAGGTTCTCTGCCGTGTCAAGGAGCAGCTGGATCTCTTCTTCGGACAGGTCCTGCAATCCGATGATGTCCTTATGTTTAAAACCGAGTTTCGACCCCATGTTATTACCCCCTTCCGAATAAGGTTCACCATTTCATTCGCGAATCACTTCTGCAACACCACGTCGGTCGGCTTATTATGCTCATCAAACCCCACCACGATCTGTTCTTTGCTGCTGGTGGGAACGTTACGTCCGACAAAATCGGCCCTGATCGGCAATTCCCGGTGGCCACGGTCGATCAGCACCGCCAGCTGGATGCTGGTCGGCCGGCCATGGTCCATGAGCGCGTCAAGCGCCGCCCGGATGGTGCGGCCGGTAAAAAGGACATCGTCCACCAGTACCACCTTTTTCGCCTCGATGCCGAAGGGAATGTCGGTATTGCCGACCGGCAGGTGCTCGGCGTGCCCCTTGATATCGTCCCGGTAAAGGGTGATATCCACCGCACCGACCGGCACGCGCTCCCCTTCTATCTCGGCGATCCGCATGGCCAGTTCCTGCGCGAGGTGGACCCCGCCGGTCCTGATCCCCACCAGCACCAGGTCCTGCACCCCCTTGTTCCGTTCCAGAACCTCATGGGCGATGCGAGTCAGCGCCCGTTTTACCCCTGCGCCATCCAGTATGACCGTCCCCTGCTCTCCCACGTTGCCCCTCCTTTTTTGCCAGTTGCGGCAAAACCTCTCTGTTGAGCACAAAAACCCACCCTAGAACGCGTCAGGCAAAGGGTAGCGACCCACTACAAAAAAGAGCCCTCCCGCTGCAAGGCGGAAAGGCTCTCAGGACATGAATATGACGAGAATCTCTCTGATCACCTTTGCTAACCTCTCAGGGTTAAATTAAAAGGGACGCAACACTAAATTTTAGCGACTCTATCACTGCTCACAGCTGCTAGTCAAGTGGGAATTTTCTCAGTTGATAATGGCGCCGATTCTTTCCCGTCGGACCCGCCGCGTCTCCTTATCCCACGACCAGTAAGTCATGAAGGCCTGACCCATGATGTGCCTGCTCTTAAGAACACCCCAAAAACGGCTGTCGTAAGCACGGTCCCGGTTATCACCCATGACGAAATAGGTGTTTTCAGGCACGGTGATCGGTCCGAGGTTATCCCGGGGGTTCTGGTTGGCCGGGATCAGGTCTTTCTCCAGGTGCAGCTCGTAGGAATGCTCGTCAACTACACCGTTGAGCTGGACCTTTTTGTCGAGGACCTCCACCTGGTCACCGGGAACGCCGATAATCCGGCTGACAAACAGCTTGCTGGTATCGCCGGGGAATGCAAAAACCACCACATCCCCGCGCCGCGGCATCCTGACCGATAACAGCCGGATGTCGGTAAAGGGAATGTTTCTGCCATAGATGAACTTGTTGATCAGAAAATAATCGCCTGCGCGGAGGGTTTTTTCCATGGCGCTGACCGGGGTTTTGCACGGCTGCAGCACAAAAGTCCGGATAGCAAGCGGCAGTAAAATGACCACCGCCAGCAGCATGCCAACCTTAACCAGCTGCCGGTGGGAAGCGATCCACTCTTTAATGACAATCATACGCACAAGGGGCTCGTTAAATCAGGGGGCGTCGGCAGCTTGGTAGCTTTTGCCGAAATGGCCAAACACCGGCACGATTAGGGCCAGCAGCAGGATATCCCCCACCGGTCCCGAAAAGAGGATCAGCAGCTGGACGAACCACGACTCCTCTGCAAGCCGCAATACCGCATAATAGTTGGAAAAGACAAAATTCAGCAGATCGACGAGTGCCAGGATGATGATCCCTCCCCGTGCCCATGTCCTGAAGTTCCAGACGCCGGCGCCCAGGACGATGAAACAGAGGGAAAGAAGCAGGTACTTGATCAGGATGACGTTAGCCTGGGGCCCTGCTATCGCAATTTCCGAAAAGGCCCACAAACAACCTTTGGCGATGGCGATCCAACCGATGGCCCAGAGCTGCCACGGATAATCGTTGTTGAGCTTCTCTGCCGGCACACATCTGAATTTTGACTGCTGCATAACCACACCTCCACGGCCCAGTGCCGATTAATCGATCTTTTTAAAAAGTCTTCCCCAGCGAAGGTTCCAGAAAGCGCCATCCATGGACCAGAGCTTGAGGAAGGCCATCCCTTTCAGCTCCTCTTTCCGGACAACCCCCCAGAAACGGCTGTCACGAGAGCGATCACGATTGTCACCCATGACAAAATAGGAGTTCTCAGGCACCCGCACCGGCCCGAAGTTATCCCGCAGGCAGAACGACTCTTCAAACTCGGTAGCCGGGGGCCAAGGTGCCGGGGCGCATGCCGGCACGACTTCCATATCCTTGTGCACCGCGTGCGGATTTTCGTC
>JANXYN010000042.1 GCA_025356035.1 Geobacteraceae bacterium | reverse complement strand
GTCGGCCGGCGGACCGTACGAAAAGCTCATGCCCATGCATCCTAATCCGAGAGCCGAAATTTCCAGACCACTTTTCCCCAATTTTCGCTTTTGCATCGTTTTCTCCTTTCACCTGTTCAGGTCTAGCTTGTTTGATAATTATACCGTACTCCAGGAAAAGCAAAGGCCGGTAGACCAATCCTGCTAATTTATTGCCTAATCCCCTGAAGACTTGGATAATAGTTGTAACGCGAAGTGGGATCGGGTAGTATTTGAACAGGAGAAAACGATGCGAAGCGAGGCCGTTATGCAGGAAATTAAGAATAACAGCATGGAAGTTGCGCTCGAAGCCTTGGGAAAGGGCATTGCCCGATGCACCGAAAAAGGCGAGTTACACACAACCACCGTCCCAGGCTTGTCACTTTTCCGGCGGATTGAGCCGACCGAGCCGATCACCGGCATGTACGAACCGAGCATTTGCTTGGTCGCTCAAGGGGCCAAGCGCGTCCTGCTCGGAGATGACACGTATGTGTATGACGCACACCATTATTTGATCACGTCCGTGCATTTACCCACGGTTGTGCAGATTATCGAAGCAAGCCCGGACAAGCCTTACCTGGGACTCAGATTGAAGCTTGATTTGCGCGAGATTTCACAACTGATGGCGGACAGCAACCTTCCCCAACCGCGTGCGCAGCAATCAAGCCGTGGCATGGCGACCGGCGAGGTCACCTTATCGTTGCTTACCGCCTTTCAACGCTTGGTCGACTTGCTTGCTGAAGAAAAGGACATTCCGATCCTTGCGCCGGTTATCCAGCGGGAAATCATTTACCGGTTACTTGTGGGCGATCAAGGTGCGCGTTTGCGCCAGATTGCCTCGGCGGGAAGTCAGAGTCAGCAGATAGCGCGGGCAATCGATTGGTTGAAAACTAACTTCACACGACCGTTGCGTATCGACGATCTTGCAGCGCAGGCCAGCATGAGTAGTTCAACGTTTCATCATCACTTCCGGTCGATGACCGCTTTAAGTCCGTTACAATTCCAGAAGCAGCTGCGCTTGCAAGAAGCCAGGCGCTTAATGCTGACAGAACGCCTGGATGCCGCAACCGCAGCATTTGAAGTTGGCTACGAGAGCCCTTCGCAGTTCAGCCGTGAATACAACCGCTTATTTGGGGCACCACCATTACGAGACATCGCGAACTTGCGGCAACTGGCGGCCGGTGCGAGGGGGTAGAAGGTAATAGAAGGGGGGGGTAATATTGCACAGACATTCGGTGCTCTCGTTCTGCGGCACCACCTAAAAGGGGGAAGGTCAACAGCAATGGCTCTATTTGTAATACCGGGCATAAGGTTCTTGTATAGTTTTTGCGTTAACTTCAGTGGGGAACGCTAGGCACTATTCACTACCTGAAGTAGAACGAAACAAGAATCGAGCCGTAATCCTCCCGCCTTGGCTGGCCATAGAATTCCTTGCCCCACATCACATAGGAGAAGGTCGTCTGGAACCATTTCGTCCAGAGAGAAGCGCCAAGCTCGGCCGCTGGCAGGAATGGGCGCTTCTCCACGCTGCGGCTCTCCGCGAAGGTGTTGCCGTCGAGTGTGAGATTCCGGGCGACCAGGTTTGCGCCACCTCCGGCAAAGGCATAAAATCCCCAGGCGTGGTGTGTTCGCTCCTCCTGCGGAAAGGGGAGATAGCCGATCCCGCGCAGCACTGTGGCGCCGAAGTCGTCCGGGAGGTAGCCGATCCGGCACTGCATTTCGAATTCGGCCTGAGTAAGGTAGTTGCCCAGAAATGCACCGCCCATGGGGATCAGCTCGACGCTGACCGCCGTACCCCGGGGGGTGAGTCGGTACTTGTGGCGGTACTCGTAGAGCAAATTGACGACTGGCTCGTTCTTGAGTTGATGGTCCCACCCCTGGGGGAATTTGTAGCCTAATTGTTTATGGGTGAACCGCTGGACGTCTTCGGCAAAGGAGGCGGGGCCGGCGATGCCAGCCATGAGCTTCAGGCTGTGCAGGCTCTCCTCCCGTTGCAAATGGGTCGAGCAGCCCAGGTAAAGCAAGCCCGCATAGGGACGGTCGGTCGGATCCGGGTTACTAAGTCCGAGGTCCTCGGGGGTAAACATCAGCTGGGTCAGCTCGTACGTGACAAACCGCTCCCCTTCGGTGTTTCCCGCCAGATCCCAGACCCCGCCGAGGAGTCCTTTCCCTTTTTGGGTCAGTGCCAGCGAGATCCCGTCTGTGTAATTCTCATCGGTTCCGCCAAACACATCGTTCTCGTAACGGACAGAGAAGGCACTTCGAGACGGCACAGCTTGCTGCTCAGCCGCAAATGACGGAGTTGCCGGAAAGCAAAACAGCACGATCAGGCTTGGGATGAGCCAAGACATGGTAATGAACATCGTTTCCACCACCCACCAACAGATGATCCAGATTCCAATACTCTAACAAGAAATCGACCAACAACAAGCAGTTCACGGATGACGGTCGATAGCGTTCCTGTCGGACATCATACATGGGTAAAGCTCTCCCCGTTTGCTCGCTCACATTGCCTGCACCAGAAATACGTGGTATTCCCACGGTTTCAGATCGACGAACAGACCTGCATCCCGCATGTCATTCCCGCTTCGGTCGAGGATTACACCTGACAGATAATCGTCGAGGCGCCACGTCTTTCCTCTCAGTTCATCCCACGGCACCCTGAGCTTACCTTGGGATGGGGCCCCCGATAAATTCACGATCACCAGCCGGCGATCCTCGCCGGCACGCCAGCACCAGGTGACGAGATTTTGGTAACTACGGTTGTCGGGCCAGCCCTCTATTTCGCAAAGTCGCCACTCGCCGACACGGAACGGTGCAGCGCCGACAGCCACCAGCAGCCGACGGTAAAAGTCGAGAAGGGCTTCATTGACCTTCTCCTCTGGACGGCGGCCCAGGAATACCGGCAGCCGTACCGTTCGGCCCTCCAACTGCCCCTCGTAGAGCAGTTTAGCTCCCGGCAGGGTCATGACGGTGACTGCTGCGGCCTGTTCACGGTCCGGCGGAAAGGTTGCAGCGGCCCGGGGTTCGTCATGGTTCTCGATGAAGCGGACGAGCCGCTCCTGGTAGGCCAGCTCGGCGCAGAGGTGAAGCCGGACGTTCTCGGCCGGACCATGCTCCAGCCGGTCGTAGAGCTTCTTGTCGTAACAGTAGTCGAACCCCTGCAACTGCAGCTCCCATTCCAGGTCCCAGTAGGCCTCGGCCATGAAGAGGAAGCCGGGGTGAAGAGCGCGCACGGCGCCGATTACCTCCGGCCAGTACTCCCCGGCTGGCCGCGTCCCGGCCCGGTCGCCCCAGGTCCGCTGGAAGATCTCGTTCATGACGAGCATCGCCATGTCGCAGCGCACCCCGTCGCACTGGCCGGCGATGGAGGAAACCGTTTCCATGACCGCCGCGCGCAGCCCGGGATTGAAGGCGTTGAGCTGCAGGACATCGGGCCAGGCCGGGAAGTAAGGGTCCCGGCCGCAGGCAATAACATTACCCCCTGCCGCGAGGAACGCCCCCGGCTCTCGCACGGAGTCCCCGTAATTCCCTCGGATGAAGTAGTCGGGGTGCTCTGCAACCCATGGGTGGTCGGGGGCCACGTGGTTCGGGACGAAATCGAGGATGAGGCGTATCCCTCGCCGGGCGAGCTCCTGGCGGGCAATCGCCAGCCCCTTTGCTCCACCAAGGTGTGAATCTACCACGTAGCGGCGGACGCAGTAGGGTGAGCCGACATTGTCCGCGGCGGTGAAGTCGGGGAGGGCCCGGCGGAAGTCGGCGAGGAGCCCCTGGTTCCCCATGGCGATGCGGATACCGGTGGGGCTCCGTTCCCAGACCCCCATGAACCAGACGGCATCAAAGCCGAGAGCGGCGATGGCGTCCCATTGCTTCTTGGGGACGCTGGCGAGGGTCACCGGGGTTATTATATTTTTCTTCCCCAGCTCCCGGAGCCAGACCCAGGTATTGATCTCGTAAATGACGGGATACTTGGGCCACGTTCTCATGCCTTCTCCCCTCCCTTCCCGAACATTCCTTTCTTGCCCCCCGCCAAGACCCGCTCGGCGTCAAGAAGGCCGAAAAGCTGGATGAACTTGGCAACGAGCCCGGTCCAGCCGGTCTGATGGCTTGCTCCGAGCCCGGCGCCGTTGTCGCCGTGGAAGTATTCGTAGAAGAGGATATGGTCGCGCCAGTGGGGATCGGTCTGGAACTTCTCCGTGCCGCCGTAGGTGGGTCGCCGGCCTTTCTCGTCGCAGAGAAAGATATTGGTGAGGCGGTACGAGATCTCCTTGGCTACCTCGAAGAGGTTCATCATCTTCCCTGACCCAGTGGGGCACTCGATCTTGAAGTTGTCGCCGTAGTACATGTAGAAGTTCAGGAGCGACCGGATGATCATGGCGTTCACCGGCATCCAGACCGGCCCCCGCCAGTTGGAGTTGCCGCCGAACATGCCGGTGTTCGACTCGGCTGGCAGGTAGTCCACCCGGTACTCCTGGCCTTGCACGTGAAAAACGAACGGGTTCTGCTCATGGAATTTGGAGAGGGAGCGGATGCCGTAGGGGCTCAGGAACTCGTTCTCGTCGAGCATCTTCGTCAGTATCCGGCGCAGCCGCTCCTGATTGACCAACGCGATCATCCCACGCTCGGCTACACCGAAATGCCCCGGGCCGGTTGGGTGCATAGTCCCCGAAAGCTCGGGCATCCGGCGCAGCCGTTCCTGGATTTGAGCCAGCGCCCACGGGACGCACTCCCGCTGCCACTTCTCCATCACCGTGGTGGCGCACAGGGGGAGGAGCCCTACCATGGAGCGCACCTTGAGCCGTGTGGCACTGCCGTTGGGGAGGCAGAGCAGGTCGTAGTAGAAGCCGTCCTCCTCGTCCCACATGCCTTCCTCACCGGCCCGGTTCATGGCCGCGGCGATAAAGTAGAAGTGCTCGCCAAACTTCAGGACCATGTCTTCGTAGATGGGGTCGTGGGCTGCGAGCTCGCAGGCAAGTTCCAGCATGTTCTGGCTGAAGAGGGCCATCCAGGCGGTGCCGTCCGCCTGCTCCAGGTGACCGCCGGTGGGGAGCGGGGCGCTCCGGTCGAAGACGCCGATGTTGTCGAGGCCGAGGAAGCCCCCCTCGAAGACGTTCTTGCCGAAACGGTCCTTGCGGTTCACCCACCAGGTGAAGTTCAGCACCAGCTTGTTGAAGGTCTGCCTGAGGAAATCCAGGTCCGTCTCGCCGCGCAACGCCTGCTCGGTGCGGTGCAGAAAGAGGGTTGCAAAGGCGTGGACCGGGGGGTTCACAT
>JANXYN010000217.1 GCA_025356035.1 Geobacteraceae bacterium | reverse complement strand
GCAGGCTTGTTCTTATGGCCATGGTCGAGCAGGAACTTGTCGGCAAGGAGATTGACGTCGTTGCCGTCGTCGACGTAAGCACCGATGCAAAGTACTTCGGCTATCAGCTGAAGTATGACTCGGTCCACGGCCGTTTCCGGGGGGAACTGTCCACGGCGAAGAGCAGTCCTTCCCAGGAGGAAGACGATCTCCTCGTCCTGAACGGACACCGGATCAAATGCGTGGCAGCTGCCAAATCGCCCGATCTCCTTCCGTGGCGGGAGTTGGGAGTCGACTACGTGATCGAATCAACCGGATTGTACACCGATTCCGCCAAAGCCGAGCTTCACCTCACGGCCGGTGCCAGGAAAGTAGTCATTACCGCGCCGGGAAAAGGAAATCTGAAAACCTTCGTGATGGGGGTGAACGAAGGGGAGTATGACCCCGGGACCAACCATGTGGTCTCCAATGCTTCCTGCACGACCAACTGTCTTGCCCCGTTGGTGCATGTCCTGCTGAAGGAAGGGGTGGGAATCGAGGCCGGCCTGATGACCACGATCCATTCGTATACGGCGACGCAGAAGACCGTCGATGGCCCGTCCAAAAAGGACTGGCGCGGTGGCAGAGCCGCGGCGATCAACATCATCCCGGCGACGACCGGGGCGGCCAAGGCGGTGGGAGAGGTGCTGCCGGCGGTCAAGGGGAAGCTGACGGGAATGGCCTTTCGCGTTCCCACCCCCGATGTCTCGGTGGTCGACCTGACCTTCCGCTCGGTGCGGGAGAGTTCCATCGAAGAGATCGACGGCCTGATGAAACGGGCCTCCGAGACGTATCTCAAAGGGCTCCTCGAATACATGAACGAGGAAGTGGTCTCTACCGATTTCATCCATTCGGAAAGCTCTTCCATCTACGATTCCCTCGCCACCCTGCAGAACAACCTGAAAGGGGAGAAGAGGCTGTTCAAGGTCGTGTCCTGGTACGACAATGAATGGGGGTATTCCCATCGGGTGGTTGATCTGCTCCGGCACATGATCGCCAGGCAGGGATGAGCTCCCCGGAAGATACTTTCGGGCGAAAAACGCGGAGGGCTTGCACCAGTGGTTGACAGACAGACAGCCAGCATGGATGCGCCGGGTTTGGGCCGGGGTCAGAGCTCACCGCTTGGCGCCACGATCGTTCCCGGCGGCGCGAACTTCAGTGTCTTTTCGCGGGACGCTACCTCCGTCGAACTGCTCCTTTTCGACCGGGTCGACGACGCCAGGCCGTCCCGGACGATACAGCTCAACCCGCGCCTGAACCGCACTTATCACTACTGGCATGCCTTCATCCCCGGCATCGGCCCGGGCCAGCTGTACGGCTATCGCGTCGCCGGTCAGAGCGATCCCGGTCGGGGACTCCGGTTCGACCCGAACAAGCTCCTCTTCGACCCTCACGGCCGCGCGGTGGCGGTCCCTCCCGGATATAGGCGCCGAGCCGCAGCCGAGCCAGGCGACAACGCCGCCGTTGCCATGAAGAGCGTGGTGGCAGACCCCCGCGGCTACGACTGGGAAGGGGACACCCCCCTGAAACGACCCTTCTCGCGGACCGTTATCTATGAACTGCACGTGGCCGGATTTACCCGGCACCCTTCGTCCGGGGTCACCGCCGGAAAGCGCGGCACCTATGCGGGACTGGTGGAAAAGATCCCCTATCTGCAGGAGTTGGGGGTTACCGCCGTCGAGCTTCTGCCGGTCTTCCAGTTCGATCCCCAGGACGTCCCGCTTGGGTTTTCCAACTACTGGGGGTACAGCCCGGTCTCGTTCTTTGCCCCCCACGCGGCATACAGCTCCCGCACGGACCCGCTCGGCCCGCTCGACGAGTTCCGCGATATGATCAAGGCGCTCCACCGGGCCGGCATCGAGGTGATCCTCGACGTGGTCTTCAACCATACCGCAGAAGGGGATCAACGGGGGCCAACGCTCTGTTACCGGGGGCTGGCGAATAATTTTTACTACATGATGGAGCCCGATGGTGAAACCTACGCCAACTACTCCGGTTGTGGCAACACGTTTAACGCCAACAATCCCATCGTCCGGCGGCTGATCATCGACAGCATTCATCACTGGGTCAGGGAAATGCATGTGGACGGCTTCCGCTTCGACCTGGCAGCCATCCTCGCCCGCGACGAGCGGGGTTGCCCCCTGGAGGACCCGCCGCTGCTTTGGGACATCGAAACGGACCCGGCCCTGGCGGGGATCAAGCTGATCGCCGAGGCCTGGGACGCGGCCGGCCTCTACCAGGTGGGGAGTTTCATCGGCGACAGCTGGAAGGAGTGGAACGGAAAATTCCGCGATGATGTGCGAAGCTTTCTGAGAGGTGATGCCGGCACGGTCTCCCGGTTCGCCTCCCGGCTCCTGGCAAGTCCCGACATCTACGGCCACCAGGAACGGGAGCCGGAGCAGAGCATCAATTTCGTCACCTGTCACGACGGCTTCACGCTCAACGACCTGGTTTCATACAACCATAAGCACAACGAGGCCAACGGCGAAGAGAACCGGGACGGTGCCGACCACAACCTGAGCTGGAACTGCGGGGCCGAGGGCTTCACCGAAGATGCTGCGGTGGAGGCGCTCCGCAACCGCCAGGTAAAGAACTTTCTGACACTGACCCTCCTCGCCCTCGGTGCGCCGATGCTCCTCATGGGGGACGAGGTGCGGCGGAGCCAGGGGGGGAACAACAACTCCTACTGCCAGGACAATGAGATCGGCTGGTTCAACTGGGAATTGCCGGCCCGGCATGCCGATGTCCACCGCTTCGTGCGCCTACTGATAGCCGCCAGACTGAAGCGCGATATAGCGGTGGAGGACCCTGACCTGACCCTCAACCAGCTCCTCGGCCAGGCACGGCTGGAGTGGCACGGAGCGAGGCTGGGCCAGCCCGACTGGGGAGATGACTCGCACAGCATCGCCCTCACGGCCTGGAGCCTGACGAGGCGGTTTGCCTTCCATGTCATGATAAACGCCTGGTGGGAGCCCCTCGAGTTCAAACTGCCGCCGGCGCAGGAATTGCCGGGCGGCCGCTGGCGTCGCTGGCTCGACACCTCTCTTCCGTCCCCCGGCGACATTGTACCAATGGACGAGGCGCCTGCGTTTGAAGGTGGAACATACGCACTGCCGCCCCGCTCGCTGGCGGTCATCTTTGCCCGCGCCTCAGCCTTTGCAGGCACGGGTTGAGGCGAGCCTGGAAAACAGCGTATTAGCATTTTGGCAGAAAGGAGGATGCATGGGAGCGACAATTCAACAGGACAAGAGCGGTATCTGGGTATTGCGGGCTTCCGGTGCCTTGCGCAAGGAAGAGCTGGATGTCGTGCAGGCCGACTGCATCAGGGTGCTGGGTCCCCATGACGACGCCAAATTGCTCGTGATAATAGAGAAGGATTTTTGCGGCTGGGTGGGGGATGAAGTCTGGAACGACATGACGTTTTTCGTGGAGCACGGCGACAGGATCGCGAAAATTGCGATTGTCGGCGATCCCAAGTGGGAATCCAGGATGTTGATGTTCACGGGAGCAGGCCTTCGGCGCGCCCCCGTAAAATACTTCGCCGAAAACCACCTTGCTGAAGCATACGCCTGGTTGGGCTAATGGTCAGAGTAACGGTGGGAAATAACGTTATGACGGGATGCGAGCCTAAGGAGTAACTATGCCGGTTGCAGAGTTCAAAACCTATTGCGAGATGCTCGACCGGGCAAGGGCGAACCGCTTTGCCTACCCGGCCATCAATGTCACGTCCCTCACCACGGCCAATGCCGTGCTGAAGGGACTCGCCGAGAGCAGGAGTGACGGCATTATCCAGGTCTCCACGGGGGGCGCCGCCTTTGCTTCGGGGATCGAAGTAAAGGACATGGTGCTGGGCGCCATATCCATCGCCGAGCATGTGCACCGGGTGGCGGCGCGCTACCCCATCTACGTGGCACTGAACACCGACCATTGCCCGGCGGACAAGCTTGACAAGTACGTCCTGCCTCTGGTGGCCGAGACCGAACGGCGGCGGGCCACAGGGCTGCCCAACCTCTTCAATAGCCACATGTTCGACGGCAGTGCCCTGCCGCTCAAGGACAACCTGGACATTGCCGCCAATCTTCTGGAACGCTTCAAGAAGAGCGACCTGATCCTGGAGATCGAGGCCGGCGTGGTGGGGGGGGAAGAGGATGGCGTCAGGGCCGAGGCCAGCGCCAAGCTCTATACAACCCCCGAGGACACCCTGGAGGCGGCTCGGCGGCTGAACGGCATCGGTGCTCGCTATCTGCTGGCGGCCACCTTCGGCAACGTTCATGGGGTCTACAAGCCGGGCGCCGTCAAGTTGAGGCCGGCCGTTCTCAAGGAATGCCAGGAGGCGGTGGTCAAACAATATGGTGAGTCGGCCCGTTTCCACCTGGTCTTCCACGGCGGGTCCGGCTCCGAGATCCACGAGATCCACGAGGCCCTTGACTACGGCGTGGTGAAGATGAACATCGACACCGACACCCAGTACGCCTTTACCCGCCCTATCGTCGGGCATATGTTCGCGCACTACGACGGGGTACTGAGGGTGGACGGCGAGATGGGGGACAAGAAGGCCTACGATCCCCGCACCTACCTGGTATTGGCCGAGAAGGCCATGGCCGAGCGGGTCAAGCGGGCGGTGACGGAATTGCGTGGCACCGGCACCACGATGTTCAAGGGGTAGTGGGGTCCCATGGCATATAGTGGCGAGGGAGCTTGCGCCCTCGCTAGCGAGGTGCGGATGAAAAGCAACAGGCTGACAATCTATATCATGGTCGGGATGGTGCTCGGCATCATTACCGGCCATATCTGCCACATGCTGGCGGCGACTCCCGAGGCGGCCAAAGATATCGCGGACTGGTTCAACGTGATTACCGACCTGTTCCTGCGCATGATCAAGATGATCATAGCGCCGCTGGTCTTCAGCACCATCGTCAGCGGGATCGCCGGCACCGGTGACTCCAAGGCGGTCGGGCGGATCGGCGCCAAGGCGCTGGGGTGGTTCATGACAGCATCGTTGATCTCGCTGTTCCTCGGCATGATCTGCGTCAACGTCTTAAAGCCCGGTGTCGGGCTCTCGCTGGCGCTCCCCGATGTCAACGCCGCGTCGGGGGTCTCCGCCAAGGCCATGGATGTGAAGTCCTTTATCAGCAACATTATCCCAAAAAGCTTGTTTGATGCCATGGCGCACAACTCGATCCTGCAGATTCTTGTATTTTCCGCCTTCTTCGGCTTCGCACTGGCCGCATACCGCAACCAGACTGGCAAGGACCTCGTTAGGATAAAGATGATTCAGGAGTTGGCCCATGTCATGCTCAAGATGACGGACTTCGTGATGCGGTTTGCCCCGCTTGGCGTCTTTGCCGCCATAGCATCCTGTATAACCGTGCAGGGGCTGGGGGTGCTTGTTACCTACGGCAAGTTCATCGGCGGCTTCTATGCATCCCTCCTTCTGCTCTGGCTGGTGTTGATCAGCGTGGGCTACCTCTTCCTCAAAGGCTCGGTCTTCAGGCTGCTGAAGCTGGTCAAGGAGCCGACAATACTGGCCTTCTCCACCGCCAGCAGCGAAGCCGCCTTTCCGAAGACCATGGAACAACTGGAGCGCTTCGGGGTAAAGGAGCGCATCTCCGGTTTCGTGCTCCCGCTCGGCTACTCCTTCAACCTGGATGGTTCCATGGTCTACCAGGCCTTCGCGGTGATTTTCATCGCCCAGGCTTACAATATCCACTTGTCCCTGTCGCAGCAGCTGACGCTGCTGCTGGTGATGATGGTCACCAGCAAGGGGATCGCCGGGGTCGCCCGGGCGTCCCTGGTGGTCGTTGCCGCCACCCTGCCGATGTTCAACCTGCCGGAGGCGGGTTTGCTGCTGATTATGGGGGTAGACCAGTTCCTCGATATGGGGCGGACGGCGACCAATGTCATTGGCAATAGCATCGCCACGGCGGTCGTCGCCAAGTGGGAAGGGGAACTGCAGCCGCTGGCCGATGACGTTGATATCCTTTCGGGGAGTGGCGGCTAGCAGTCTCTTGTCGGAAAACTGCTGACCGGGTAACAAACCTCTGACCGGCTCCTCATTTCACCACCTGTTCAAGGGATGAAGGGGAAAGCTAATGACTGATCAGGAACTGGACTTCACCATCGAGCGACTCGGCGCGTGCCGCTTTCCGTCTCCCATGCGGAAAGGGCGGTTCACCGGCGACGGGGAGCGGATCATGTATCACTCCCGATTCAATGAAATACAACCATATATCGGCCTGGGAGCGGAGCCGCCGTCGTTGGAGCTAGCCGGGCCGCGGGAACGGATTTATTTCGACCCGGCAACCATTACCGGCGGCATCGTCACCTGCGGCGGCCTTTGCCCGGGGATCAACGATGTGATCCGCGCCGTGGTGCTGAGCCTTTACCACCATTACGGAGTAACCAGGATCTATGGTTTCCGCTACGGCTACGAGGGACTCGTGAAACGCCACGGTCACACCCCGATCGACCTCACTCCCGAGGCGGTGGACCGCATCGGTGAGCTTGGGGGAACGATCCTCGCCTCTTCCCGGGGCCCCCAGGAGCCGGCTGAAATGGTTGACACCCTGGAAGAACTGGGGGTCGGCATTCTCTTTGCCATCGGCGGGGACGGCACTCTGAAGGGGGCCAGGGCCATTGCCATGGAGGCAGCACGGCGGGGCAGATCCATCAGCGTCATCGGCATCCCCAAGACCATCGACAACGACATCTCCTTCGTTCAGAAGACATTCGGCTTCGAGACCGCAGTCGCCGAGGCCCAGCGGGCCATTTACGCCGCCCACACCGAGGCCCTCGGGGCGCGGAACGGCATCGGCCTGGTTAAGCTTATGGGACGCGATTCGGGCTTTATTGCCGCCTACTCGACCCTGGTCGACAGCCAGGTGAACTTCTGTCTGGTGCCGGAGGTCCCGTTCACCCTTGCCGGGCTCCTCGCCAGCCTGAAGGAGCGGCTGGAGACACGGGGGCACGCGGTGATCGCCGTGGCCGAAGGGGCCGGGCAGGAGTTGCTGGCTGCCACGGAGAGTCGTGATGCTTCGGGCAATATCAAACTGGGCGACATCGGCACGTACCTGCGGGACGCCATCAAGGAACATTTTGGCCGGAGCAGACAGGAGATAAATCTCAAGTATATCGACCCGAGCTACATCATCCGGAGTCAGCCGGCAAACCCCCACGATTCGGCTCTCTGTCTCTTGCTGGGGCACAATGCGGTGCACGCGGGTATGGCGGGGCGGACCAACATGGTGGTGGGGTTCTGGAACCACCAGTTCACCCATGTGCCGATCGCGATGGCTGCGAGCGGCCGGAAGAAGATCGATCCCGAGGGATGGCTCTGGGGCAGTGTGCTCGCCTCTACCGGCCAGCCGCGACAGATGTAGAAAATCGTAAAGTCTACCGCAAAAAGGGGAGCAGATGAGCAGGAAATGCGCGGTCATCAATTGCGGCAGTTCATCCATCAAAATGGAGGTGTTCACCCTGATTTTTGTCTCCATGATCATTGCGCTCGCCGCGTCTTCCCCTGTCTCAGCCCAGAAGCTTCCCTTCGTTCAGTCGGAAAAGGAGCAGGCACCCGGTCAGGGCACTGTCGCACAGGCTTCGCTTCCCGCGACGGACGAAGACATCGACAAGGCCGTTGTCCGGATAGAATCCCGACTTGCTGATCTTCGGAAGGAGTCGGCTGCTGCTGCGGAGGTGAAAGAAGATGCGAAGGTGGAACCGCTGACCGCAAAGCCGGAAGAAATCCGGAAGCGGCGTCGGCTCTTGAGTGAACTGGTGAATACGCTCGATAGGCAGGCCCAGAATCTCAGGGAGTTAAAGGATCTCCGTAAAACGAACAAAGAGCGCTCCGCGGAGATCAGGACATGGCAGGGTTTTACCGAGGAACCACCGTTCCCGATATCATTTCTGGACACTATGCGCGACTCGATCTTCTCACAGCGGCTGGACCTCGAGACGCTTGAACTGAGACTCACCGTCGCCAGGGGGAACCTCAAGAAGTTTACCGAGAACCTGATGGAATCGCAAAAGGAGTTGCGTCTCTCGAGCGAGCTGCTTGAAAAGAGCATCGGAACAGCAGCGGAAGCGCGGCAGCGCTGGCTCCGCGATCTGACACGCCTGCAGAATGACCTGAACGAAGCCGCGATCGCGTCCGCCGAAACCCAACGGCTGATGCTCGAAAAGGCGATCTCCGACAAAAAGGAGTATATCCGGTTTCTCGATCACAAACTCACGGTTGCGGAGAAGGTCTCTCCGCTTTCGGAGGCCGACCTCGAGCAGAAACTTCAGGAACTGGACAACCAGCGAAGGGCTCTGGAGGGTGATATCGGCCGTACCGTGAAAAAAGAGGAAGAGATGAAAGCGGCCCTTCAGAAGCCCCGCGACGCATTGGCCAAGGCCGCCATCGGTATCAAACCGGGAATGAAGCCTTCTTCGAAGCAGCTCGCAGAAATATCCCGGCTCCAGTCTTCTGTCGAGCAGCGACAGGCCCTGGTCGAAGCCGTTTCCGGACAGGTCGAAGTGATGCGGGGACTGCTCCAACTCATTGATGCTTCCCAGACTATGTGGGAAGACCGCTACTGGCTCACCCAAAACCAGGACATCTCAAAGATCAGGGAAAAGATCGATCAGACACAGCTGGTGATGGCCAGTATTCAGATATGGAAAAAATTTGTCGACACCAGAATTTCAAAGTGGGCGACGCTCGTTCAGAGCCAAAAGAACAAGATAGAACAAACAGACAGGACCCAGGCAGAACGCAACACCGATCGTGTCATCCTGAAGGCCTATGAAGACCGCCAGGCCTTGCTCCTCAGGGCGGCAGAGTCACTCGCGCGGGCTGAACGGTTGGCAAACCGCATGACCGATGAGCTCAGGGAGCGACAGGAACATGCCCTGTTAGCACGTCGCGTAAAAAAACGCTTCGCTGATGTCTCTTCCTTTATTCAACGCATGTGGAACATTGAGCTCTATGTGGCGGAGGAGACAGTCATTGCGGAGGGGACGAAGATTGTCAAACCTGTTGGGGTCACCCTTGGCAAGGTGCTCAAGGCCCTCGTGATCCTGGTTGTGGGCTGGTGGTTGGCACGGCGCCTGGTCAGACCGGTACAGTGGATCGTGACCACGAGGTTCAAGAAGGACGAGAACTTTGCAAACCAGGTGAGCAAGATATTCCTCCTCATCATATTTGTCGCTGTGCTTTTCGTCTCGCTGGTATCGGTGAACATCCCGCTTGCGGTCTTTGCCTTCCTCGGCGGCGCGCTGGTCATCGGTATCGGTTTCGGGGCCCAGCACCTTATCAACAACTTCATCAGCGGGCTGATCCTGCTCTTTGACCGGTCCATCACTGTCGGCGATATTGTCGAGGTGGACGAACAGGGAGGAAGGGTCACTGCTATCGGCATGAGAAGTTCCCATATAAAGCGTTTCGATGGTGTGGAACTGCTGGTCCCGAACAGCCAGTTCATCCAACAGAAAGTGACGAACTGGACCCTTTCGGACAAAAGGATGCGGTACTCCATTGCTGTCGGTGTCGCCCACGGCTCTCCTACGAGGAAGGTTTCACAAATCCTCCTTGAGACTGTTGAAGGCCATGGGATGGTGCTGAGGGACCCGCCCATAACGGTGCTGTTCGAGGATTTTGCAGACAGTGCGCTCACCTTTACGATCTACTTCTTCCTTGATCTCATTGCGGTCAGGGATAACCGCGACATCGTGAGCGAGATCCGTCATCGCATAGCAGAGGCCCTCGCTCGCGCCGGCATGGTGATCGCATTTGCTCAGCGGGATGTCCATATCGATGCGCAGAGTCCGATTCCCGTGAAGATCATCCCTCCGGGCAGGGATGAGGTGTGTCATGAGCCTTAAAGAAAAGGAATTCACCATCCTCCATGTGGAGGATGATCCATCCCTGGCTAAACTCGTCCGGATAGCCTTCCATGAATTTGGATTCCGTGGAAACATAATCACGGCAGGCCGGGTGGACGAGGCGCTCGACCTGCTCGAAGAGAGGGAGCGGAAGTGTGAGCCCGTAAACCTGATCCTCGTAGACATGCAGCTTCCCGACGGGACCGGTCTGGATGTGATCCGCAGAGTGAAGACGGACCCCGCCTGGCGCATGACGCCGGTTATTGTTCTCTCCAGCGAGTTGGCTCCGGGCACGATCAACGCCGCCTACGTGCTGGGAGCCAACTGCTTCGTATCAAAAAATTCCAAGACGAAGGGGGGCTTCGAATCATTGCGGGCTCTTTACGCGAGTTGGCTCGAATGTGCCATTCTGCCGGAGGTTTTTCCAAGAGATCGTCTGCAAGACGCCTTGTCCCGTGCCATCCATGTACGGGCTCGTACCGCCGAGTTTTACATAAGCCTTGCCCGCGTGTTCGAAGGAACGCCGGAAATGGGTTTTTGGCTCGACCGTTCGCTAAACGAAGGAAACATGTCGAACCTGCTGGCCTTTCTCCAGCCGAAACTCAGCGAAAGGGATGTGTCCCCCGCGATGTTAGAGCGGCTCACCGACATGCAGGTTCGGGTGCAGCACGCCCTGAATGCAACAGAGGAGTCTTTGCGAAGAACACCCGTTCCCCGCCCCGCTGAGGTCTACCGCTGGGTCCTTGATTTCCTGGGCGCCTTGAACGAGGAGGTCGTCGCGGAGGTTATTGGCTGCCTCTTCCCGAAGGGTCCTGAAGCAACCACTGCCCTCAAGGCACGTGCAGCCATCCAGCTTTTGGAGCTGGCGAGCCATATTCTGGAGAGGACGGAAGAACCGGAACTTCGGCGGCGGGCGGTAGGGTTGCGCGATTGGGCTGATCAGTTCATGGTGAAGCCGAATCCGATATAACAATCAGAGTTCCAGGAGAAACCCTTGCTTTTACTCGTTGACAAGCTAGGCAGTCTGGCCCTCGGCCTCATTCGGGAGATGGGTAGGATGCTCAATTTTCTCCTCGCTTCCCTGTATACGATTGTCCGCAACCCGGGCAAGCCGATCCACATCTTCAAGCAAGTCCATTTCATCGGCGCACGATCCGTTTTCGTCATAGTCCTTACCGCCTCCTTTACCGGGATGGTCTTGGGGCTGCAGGGGTACTATTCCCTGGCCAAGTTCGGGGCTGAAGGGATGCTCGGCGCAGCAGTAGCCCTTTCGCTTATTCGCGAACTCGGGCCGGTCCTCTCTGCCCTGATGGTAACAGGGCGGGCCGGGAGCGCCATCACGGCAGAGATCGGCATCATGAAAATAACTGAACAGATTGATGCGCTCCGCACTATGGCCCTAGAACCTTTCAAATACCTGGTTTCGCCAAAAATTCTGGCGAGCCTCCTTGCGCTGCCGCTCCTCTGCGCTATCTTTGATGTAGTGGGGATTTTTGGCGGTTACCTGGTCGGGGTGAAGCTTCTCGGTGTGAACCCCGGCGCCTATTTCCACGGAATGGAAAAGAGCGTCGAGTGGAAGGATGTCTATTCGGGCATCATGAAATCGATCTCTTTCGGGATCATCATTTCCTGGGTCTGCTGCTATAAGGGGTATTATGTCGGCCATGGCGCCGAGGGGGTGTCACGTTCCACCACCTCCGCAGTTGTAACGTCTTCTGTGCTCGTCCTGATCTGGGATTACTTTCTCACATCGGTGTTGCTTTAGTCGAGGACAATGCGATGATCAAACTGATAGATGTGACAAAAACCTTCGACAACCAGGTCGTGCTGAATAAACTGAACCTGGTGATTCCTACGGGGAAGATCACCGCCGTGATTGGGCCGAGCGGCGAGGGGAAGAGTGTGCTCCTGAAGCATATGATCGGCCTGATGCGGCCTGACTCCGGCAAAGTGCTGGTTGATGGGGAAGATATAACCGTCTTGGGTCACACAGCTCTCAACCGGGTGCGGGAGAAATTCGGCATGCTGTTTCAGAACGCGGCTCTGTTCGACTCCATGACGGTCTATGAAAACGTCGCCTTCCCCCTGGAGGAGAAGACCGGCCTTTCGCCTGCCGAGATCAGGGACAAGGTGCATGAGGCGCTCGAGCATGTCGGTCTCACGGGTGTGGACAAAAAATTTCCCGACGAGCTGTCCGGAGGCATGAAAAAACGGGTTGGACTGGCCAGGGCTATTTTGCTCGATCCCAAGATAATACTGTTCGACGAGCCGACCACCGGCCTCGATCCGATTGTTTGCCGGGCCACCCACCAACTGATCAAGGATACCTATGCGCGGTATGGTTTTACCGCGGTCGTTGTCTCCCATGAGATACCTGAAATATTCGATATAGCGGAACAAGTTGCGATGTTGTACCAGGGAGAAATCCTGGAAATGGGAAAACCGGAAGAAATCCAGAATTCGACGCATCCTGTGGTACGCCAGTTTATTACCGGCAGCCTGGAAGGACCAATCCATCTGTATGAGAGAAGGTTAAGAATGTGAGATATACTAGTATCTCCCTTCACAGGTGACCCATGAAACGAGTGACACTTGAAACTATTGTCGGGATTTTCGTGCTGATCGGCATCCTCTGCTTGGCGTATCTGTCCATAAAGCTCGGCAAGATAGAGTTTTTTGGCGGAGCAAATTACCAGGTCTATGCAGACTTCGAATCCGCATCGGGACTGAAGACCGGTGCGTCGGTGGAGATTGCCGGGGTTGAGGTGGGGCGGGTGGCCCGGATCATTCTTGATCCGAAGAGCGGAAACCAGGCACAGGTGTACCTGCAGATCCGAAATGGAATCAAACTTCAGGATGATGTGATCGCTTCGATCCGCACCCGTGGCATCATCGGTGACAAGTTCATTCTGCTGAAACCGGGCGGTTCGGAGAAAATTATTGCCACCGGGGCGCGCATACGCGAAACGGAGTCGGCCGTAGATCTGGAGGAGCTTTTAAGCAAGTATATCCACGGGAAGGTTGACTGACAGGAGGTATGGCGATGCAATTGCATGCGAAAGTAATGGTGATTGCCAGTATCGTGGGATTGGGTCAGGCTTCGTTGGGGTGGGCGGAAGAAGCTCTGCCTGGAAAGCAGGTGTTCGGGGTGCGCGACTGCATTGAAAGGGCGCTATTGTCCGCACCGGAACTGGGTGAGGCGCAGGCCGACTTGGAACTGACCGTTTCAAAGCTGGACGAGGCCAAGGCCCACCGTTATCCGCAGATCGACATTCTCGGACTGACCGGTCCAGTTCCACAGGCGAGGGGCAACCAGGTGTCGTCTCCGGACAGCATCAACCAGACCGACCGCTGGACCTGGTTCGCTCGGGGAGATGCGACTCTCGTTCAACCTCTCTATACCTTCGGCAAGATATCAGAGAGCATGAAAGCAGCTTCCCTCGGCATCGAGGTGGACCGGGCCAAGAAAGAACAGAGTCGTAACGAGATCGTCCTCAAGGTCAAGGAGTACTACTACGGCATTCTCCTGGCCAGGGAACTGAAAGAATTATTGCTGGAGGTCCAGGAAGACTTGGACAAGGCGCGGGACAAGGCGGCTAAGCTCCTCGACAAGGGTTCCTCCAATGTGGACGAGATGGACATCTACAAGCTGGATACCTTTGGCGGCGGGGTCGGCAAATACCTGGAGGAGGCAAAAAAAGGTGAGGCGCTGGCTATGGCCGCACTGCGCGCACGCATGAACCTCCCTGCCGATGCCAAGCTGGAGCTGGCAACCGAGCGGCTTACCCCCGAAGAAGAGAAGGCTGAGGACCTACAGGCTTACCTGGATGCGTCCCGGGACAAACGTCCTGAATACCGGCAGATCAGAGATGGTTTGCAGGCAAGGGAGGCGCTTGTCAAAGCGGCAAGGGCAGCCTGGTATCCCGATATCTTTGTTGCCGGTTATCTCTCCGGGGCCTATGCGGAAAAGCGGGACCGGGTCAGCAACCCCTGGGTTCCGGACGACTTCAACCACTACTGGGGAGGCGTGGCGCTTGGCATTAAATGGAAGCTCGATTTCGGCATAACGAGTGCGAAGGTGGCGGGCGAACAGGCGCAATACAACCGGCTGCTCTCCACCAGGGAATTTGCTGAAAGAAATATTCCGCTTCAGGTCAGGAAGTCCTTCCTGGAATTGCAGGAGGCGGAGAAGAGTATCGAGGCGACCCGCTGCGCCTATAAAAACGCCAAAAAATGGTCAGTGGCGGCCATAAGCAACTTCGATTTCGGCGTCGGCCCGGCCAAAGAGATCTTCGACGGCTTGCAGGAGTATGCCAAGATGCGGGTTGCCTATTTTCAGTCAATCTACAATTACAAAATGGCCTTGGCCAACCTCGCGTATGCGACCGGTGAAGAACCGTTGGCGGGAAAATAAGGGGATCAAAACGTTATCAGCTACTAGTTGATTCAGGAGGGATTCAGAATGAGAATGAAACTGCTCGGACTCACGTTGCTTCTCACTTCCTGTGCCTTGGCCGATCCGGTTGCTGCCCGGGCTTCCGTAACCGACGAGGTCAAGAAGGCCGTGGATGAGGTAGTGAGGATCGTCTCGGACAATGAGATGAAAAAACCACAGAATGATGCGAAGCGGCGCCAGGCTATCAAGGCTGCCATCGGGGGTATTTTCGATTATGAAGAGATGGCCAGGAGGTCGCTGGCCACCCACTGGAA
>JANXYN010000182.1 GCA_025356035.1 Geobacteraceae bacterium | reverse complement strand
CTGCAGCTAGGCCAGTGGCAGCGTATCCTGGCCGGGCGCTCCATCTGGTACTGCGCATCCTGCGAGACCTGCTCCACCCGTTGCCCCAACAAAGTGCATCTGGCCTCCATCATGGACGCCCTACGCAAGCTCTCCTGGGATGCCGAAGGCCCTTCCAAGGAGAGCTACGTCCAATTGGCCAACAAGATATTTCTCGACAACATCCGCACCTACGGCCGCCAGTACGAGATGCGCCTCGCGGCGGTCTTCAACATCAAGAGCGGCCAGTTCCTGAAGGACTTCCTCCTCGGCCCGAAGCTCATCACCAAGGGTAAACTGAATATGTTCCAGCAGAAGAACCGGAACATCGCCGAAATCGAGCAGATCTTCGCCCGCATCGAAGCCATGCGCCGCGAAGGGGAGGCACCGTGACCCCGAGCAAGAACCTCCTCACTTACTCTTACTATCCCGGCTGTTCCCTCCATGCCTCGGCGAAGGAGTTCGACGTTTCCACCCGGAGTCTGTTCAAAGCCTTGAAAATCGGCTTGCAGGAGGTACCTGACTGGCTCTGTTGTGGCGCAACCCCGGCCCACAATGTCGATGAGCTCCTGTCACTGTCCCTCTGCGCGAAAAACCTGGCGCTGGCGGAACATGTCGCCGGTGACCTGGCTGTGGCTTGTGCGGCCTGCTTTTCCCGGCTGAAAACCACCCAGCACCGCCTCAAGGAAAATGAGGTGAAACGCCGCCAAGTAGAAACGGCCATTGACGGAACGGTGGCGCTGGGAAAACCGGTCAAGCACCTGCTGGAGATTGTGGCTAAAGATCTTGGCCTGGACAAACTGTCAGCAGCCGTCCAGAAACCCCTGCAAGGGTTGAAGGTCGCCTGCTACTACGGCTGCCTCCTTACGCGGCCGCCCGAGGTGACAGCGCTGGATGACTGCGAAGCGCCAACCATTATGGAAGACGTGATCAAAGCCGCTGGCGGCGAGCCGGTTTTTTGGAGCCACCGCCTGGAGTGCTGCGGCGCCAACTTTACCCTCTCCCGACCCGGCGTGGTGCTGAAACTGAGTAACGAGATCCTGGCATCCGCCAAAAAATCCGGCGCAGACTGCATCATGGTCGCCTGTCCCCTTTGCCACGGCAACCTCGATATCCGCCAGAAGGAGATTGAGGAAGTCAACGGCACCCACTATGGGATGCCGGTCTTCTATGTTACGCAGCTGCTCGGCCTTGCCGTAGGGGTATCCCCGGCGCGGCTGGGGCTGGAAAGCATGATTGTCAGTCCGGTGCCGCTGCTGCAAGGGAAAAAACTTTTGTAATCCACCACGGAGACACGGAGGCACGGAGAAAAACAAAACCATTATTAACAAGGATATACAGGATGAACAGGATAAGACCTGAAATCCTTGTTGCATCGTTTGAATCTAAACGCCTCTAATCCTGTATATCCTGTTCATCCTTGTTAATTCGTTTTTTTGGTTTTCTCCGTGTCTCCGTGGTGAAAGATTTTATGAGGTTGTAAATGTCCCGAATCGGCGTATTTATCTGCCATTGTGGTGAAAATATCTCCCGCACTGTTGATGTGGAGCGGGTCGCGGCTGCTGCCCGGAAGCTTCCCGGGGTGGCGTTCGCCATTGATTACAAGTACATGTGTTCCGATCCGGGGCAGGGGCTGGTGAAGAAGGTGGTGGTCGAGCAGCGGCTCGACGGGGTGGTGGTGGCGGCATGTTCGCCGCGCATGCACGAGAAGACCTTCCGCAACGCAGTGAAGAGCGCCGGTTTGAACCCGTTCCTCTGCGAAATGGCCAACATCCGAGAGCACTGCTCCTGGGTCCATGAGGACCGGGAGGAAGCGACGGCGAAGGCGCTTGATATCGTCCGGCTGATGGTGGAGCGGGTGAAGAAGAACAAGGCGCTGCAGCCGATCACCGTCCCCATCACCAAACGGTCGCTGGTGATCGGCGGCGGCATCGCCGGTATCCAGGCCGCGCTGGACATCGCCGACTGCGGCCACCAGGTGGTGCTGGTGGAGCGCGAGCCTTCCATCGGCGGTCACATGGCACAACTCTCCGAGACCTTCCCGACCCTCGACTGCTCCCAGTGCATTATGACACCGAAGATGGTCGATGTGGCCAACCATCCAAACATTCGTCTCTACACCTACGCCGAGGTGGAGAGTGTCGACGGCTATATTGGAAACTTTTCCATCACCATTCGGAAGAAGGCCCGCTCGGTTATCGAGGAGAAGTGTACCGGTTGCGGTATCTGCAGCACCAAGTGCCCCCAGAAGAAAATCAAAAGCGAGTTCGACTGCAACCTCGGCAGCCGGCCGGCCATCTACGTGCCGTTTCCCCAGGCGGTCCCCAACACCCCGGTGATCGATAGGGCCAACTGCACCTGGTTCAAGTCTGGCAAGTGCGGGGTCTGCGCCAAGGTCTGCGGCCCCGGGGCCATCGACTATAACCAAGAGGACGAACTGGTGGTGGAACCGGTCGGAGCCATCGTCGTCGCCACCGGCTTCGATCTTTACGACATCGGACCCAAGCCGGCCGACTCCCCCATTGACGGCTATGGTGAGTTTGGTTACGGCACCATTCCCGATGTCATCGACGGCATGACCTTTGAGCGGCTCGCCTCGGCTTCCGGCCCGACAGGCGGCAAGATCATCCGCCCCTCGGATGGCAAGGAGCCGAAACAGGTTGTCTTCATCCAGTGCGTAGGAAGTAGAGCGCGGGAAAAGGGGATTTCCTACTGCTCCAAGATCTGCTGCATGTACACCGCCAAGCACACCATGCTCTACCACCATAAGGTTCATGACGGCCAGGCCTATGTCTTCTTTATGGATGCCAGGACCCCCGGCAAGAACTACGACGAGTTCTGGCGGCGGGCCGTGGAAGAAGAGGAAGCGGTCTACATCCGCGGCATGGTCTCCCGCCTTTACCAGAAAGGGGACAAGGTGGTGGTGATGGGGAGCGATGTCCTGGTCGGGGTCCAGGTAGAAATAGAGGCGGACTTGGTGGTGCTTGCCACGGCGGTACAGGCGAGAAGCGGCGCCGACACCTTGGCGCAGAAGCTAGGCATCTCCTACGACAAGTACACTTTCTACTCCGAGGCCCATGCCAAACTGAAGCCGGTCGAGTGCGCCACCGCCGGCATATATCTGGCCGGTGCCTGCCAGGGGCCGAAGGATATTCCCGACGCCGTCTCCCAGGCCTCGGCAGCCGCGGCCAAGGTGATGACCCTGTTTGCCAGGGACCAACTGGAGCGGGAACCGATCGTGGCCCGGGTCAATGAACGGACCTGTGTCGCCTGCTTCTACTGCAAAAAGGTCTGCCCTTACGGCGCGGTGGAGGAGAAGGAGATTCGCGACCGCCAGGGGAACCTGATCCGGGTGGTGGCCTACGTCAACCCCGGAGTCTGCGGCGGCTGCGGTACCTGCCAGGCGACCTGCCCGTCGAAGAGCGTGGAACTGGATGGATATACCGATGAACAGGTTATGGCCATGATCGATGCACTCTGAACATCCGCCACAGAGGCACAGAGACACGGAGAAAACCTTTGAACCGTTAATGCGCGAAAAGCGCGAACTAAAAGAATTGGGTACTAAGAATTTAATTCCAAAATATGTTTCAGGGTTTTGTCTTTTGTGCGCGCTATGCAGTTCTAGGTTTTTTTAGCTATTCTCGTTTCCGCTTTTCCTCCGTGTCTCTGTGGCAGATTTTGAGGTTTTTATGCATCACTCGAAAAAACATGCTTTCGAACCGAAAATCGTCGCCTTCGTCTGCACCTGGTGTACCTACGCTGGTGCCGACCTGGCTGGGACCAGCCGGCTGCAGTATCCGGCCAATGTGCGGGTGCTGAAGTTTCCCTGCACCGGCCGGATCGATCCGGTCTTTATCCTGCGCGCCTTCCAGAAGGGGGCCGACGGGGTATTGGTGTCTGGGTGTCATCCTGGCGACTGCCATTACATGGCGGGGAATCTTCACGCCCGCCGCCGTTTCGCCGCTTTCCGCACCCTCATCGAGTTTGTCGGCGTCGATCTCGATCGTCTAGAGTTCTCCTGGGTTTCGGCTGCAGAAGGGGGGAAGTGGGTGGAGGTGGTAACCGAGCTGACCAACAGGATTCTGACCATGGGGCCGCTGGAGGAGTTTAAAGCGCTGGAGGCAGAGGAATGCTGGTCGGGCAAGCTCGATACCCCGGAACTGCAAGAGGCGTATAACAACATTTAACAACTTCATCCACCACGAAGACACGAAGGACATAAAGAAATCCAGGAATATGGTTTAGACTTCCTTCGTGCTCTTTGTGCCTTCGTGGTGAGAATGGTTAAGAGAATCAATGAACAAAAGTGCTCAAAAATTGGATGTAACCCCGTTGGTGGACGAGAGCTATTGCGCTGCCGCCACCCAGGCGATCCGCTGCGAAGCGACGAGACTCCTGACCGAAGGTACCGTGGCTGCCGTTATCGGCTACCAGGCGGGAAGGCGGAAGGGTACGGCCATGCCGACCATAGTCAGTTCTCCAGAGAAAGCAGCGGAGCTGATCTTCTCCTCGGCCTGCGTTAACAACCTGGCCCTCTACCTCACCAAGGCGAAGAAGGAGGTCCGGGGGAAGGGGCGGCTGGCGATCGTGGCCAAGGGGTGCGACATGCGGGCACTGGCCGGGCTTATTGCCGAGTCACAGGTGAAACGGGACGAGCTGGTCATTATCGGCGTCGCCTGTGCTGGAGTTTACGCTAGCGGCGCTGATCGGGCCGCTCCGCTTACCAATGCCACTATTGCCCGCAAGTGTCGGGAGTGCGTAGTGCATCTGCCGGAAGGGGCGGATCTGCTCGCAGGGAGTCTTCCCCAGCAGCCTATGCTCACCCCGCTGGAGTCGCAGGAGCTGGCCCGACTGGAGGCGCTGACCCCGGCAGGGCGTTGGGCGTTTTGGAAGGAGCATTTTTCCCGTTGTGTTCGCTGCATGGCCTGTCGCCAGGTCTGTCCGTTCTGCTACTGTGAGCAGTGCCTTTGCGACCGGAACCGTCCCCAGGCGCTGGAGTCTACCCCACGGCCGGCGGGCAACATGGCCTGGCATATCGTCCGTGCCATGCACCTGGCCGGCCGTTGCGCCGGCTGTGCCGAGTGCGAACGGGTCTGCCCGATGGACATCCCCCTTAACCTCCTCAACCGGAAGATGGCCAAGGAGCTGAAGGAGCTGTACGGCTACGAGGCTGGTCTGCAGCCCCAGGAGAAAGGTCCCCTGGCGGAGTACAAGGATACGGACGACCAGTCGTTCATCAAATAGTAATAGTATCCAGGAGTCAGAATTCAGGAGTCAGGAGCAGTTATTCTGAATTCTGGCTCCTGACACCTGACTCCTTAATTCGTTGTCTGGAAATCTACTATGCCAAAAACGATAACAGAGCATAACCTCCGCCTCCTCATCGACTCGCTGTTAAAAGATCGCTTCCGGGTGGTGGGGCCCAGGCTGGCCGGGGCCATGGCCCTCTATGAGCCTTTGGCAAAAGGGGAGGAACTGGTCCTCGACCAGTTGCCACGCCGCTCGGCCAAGGAGGTATTCTTCCCGGTTTGCGAGAATATCCTTTCCTTTGAACGGACCGAGGCGGGGTTGCAGGTGACTGACGTGGACCTTAGTGCCATGTCGGAGACGGTGCTGGTCGGGGTGCGCCCCTGTGATGCTGCTGCGGTGCCGGTCCTTGACGAAGTTTTTTCCTGGGACTACAAGGACGAGTTCTTTCTTGAGCGACGCCGAAAGACCACCATCATCGGCATGGCCTGCACGAAGAGCGATGATGCCTGTTTCTGCTCGGCAGTGGGGCTTTCCCCCGGTGAGACCAAGGGTTCCGACTTGTTCCTCACCCCTCTGCTGGGTGGTGGCTATGGCTGCCAGGTATTGACCGACAAGGGGCAGCAGCTGCTGGCCAGGTATCCGAAACTGTTCGTCGATACCGTCGACGCGAGGCTAGCCCCCCTGGCCGGCGGGACCGGGGACAGACTGGACCTGAAACGGATCAAGGCCTGGCTCGACGATAATTTCGAAAGCCCGCTCTGGAACGACATTGCCGAGCGCTGCGCCGGCTGTGGCGCCTGTGCCTTTCTCTGCCCGGCCTGCCACTGCTTCGATATCAACGACGAGGGGACCACGGAGCTGGGGCACCGCCGCAAGCACTGGGATGCCTGCGGTTTCGGCAAATTCACCAACCATGCCTCCGGCCATAACCCGCGGGACCTGCAGAACAAGCGCTACCGCAACCGGATTATGCACAAATTCAAGTACTACGACGACAAGTTCGGCCAGACGCTCTGCACCGGCTGCGGCAGATGTATCCGCCACTGCCCGGTCGGGATTGATATTGCGGCGATTTTGAGAGAAATAGAATCCAGGAGTCAGTAGTCAGAATTCAGAATATGAAACTTCTGACTCCTGGATTCTGGCTCCTGAATTCTTGCTAAAAAAGGACATTCGATCAATGTGCAGCAACAGTAACAACATCTACCTTCCCCACCTCGCCACCATCGAGGCGATTACCGACGAGACCCCGGATGTCCGCACGTTTAAGCTCGTATTCCAGGACGAACAGGTCCGGGATAGCTTCACCTTCCGTTCCGGCCAGTTCGCCGAGTACTCGGCCTTTGGTGCCGGCGAGGCGACTTTTTGTATCGCCTCTTCCCCCACCCGCACCGGATACATCGAGTGCTGCTTCCGAGCCGTCGGCCGGGTGACCGAAGCGCTCCGTGCCCTGGAGGTGGGAGATACGGTCGGGGTGCGCGGTCCTTATGGGAACTCCTTCCCGATTGAGGAGTTCTATGGCAAGAATCTGGTGTTCGTTGCTGGCGGCATCGCCCTTCCGCCCCTGCGCACGGCGATCTGGAACTGCCTCGACCAGCGCGACCGGTTCGGCGACATCACTATTGTCTATGGCGCCCGCACCGAGGCGGACCTGGTCTATAAGCGGGAGCTTGCCGACTGGGAGGAGCGGGGCGACGTGAACTTGGTCAAAACCGTCGATCCCGGCGGCAATGGCGCCGGCTGGGATGGCAAGGTCGGCTTCGTCCCGAATATCCTGGCGGAGGCGGCACCGAGCGCGGTGAACACCATTGCTCTGGTCTGCGGGCCGCCGATCATGATCAAGTTCACCCTGCCGGTCCTGGAAAAGCTCGGCTTTACCGATGAAGCTATCTATACCACCCTGGAAAACCGCATGAAGTGCGGCGTTGGCAAGTGTGGCCGCTGCAATGTGGGGAACGTTTACGTCTGCAAGGATGGGCCGGTCTTCACCGCCCGTCAGGTGCAGGCGATGCCCCAGGAATTCTGACGGTTTCGTAACATACAAGTTGGTGTCAGTTGCTTTGTAATGTCGTCTGTTGGGGGCGGTCAGGGTTCGGGTTATTCCGAGCCCTTTTTTTGCTTTATTTCAGCGGGGAGCGCGGCTATAGTGTAACCAATTTAGCGACGGCGGGTGATGCATGAAAGCAATGCTTTGGGTGGCAGGCGGGATGTACCTGGTCAGTTCAGGTAAAAGGGTGGTATTCGTTGCCGCCCTTATTGTAGAGTCCGTCTACCTGGCCCTGCGTGGCACCGAGCTGGGGCGACTCCCGCTGATTGGCCCCCACGATACCCTGGTCTTTTTCTCCACCTCCATCGGCCTACTGGCGCTTCCCTTTATATATTCCCGCCCCCGCAAGGGGACTGACCTCTCCTGGGGGATCGGCATCGGGGCCGGACTGTTTGCCCTCCTCGCCCTCCTCTTCCCTTCCTTTGCCATGCCGTTGCCGCCAATATTGAAAACCCTCTGGTTCGAGTTGCATGTGGCCCTCGCCTTTTTCGCCTATGCCCTGTTTGCGATTGGTGCCATCCTCGGCGGGCTGTTTTTAATTAACAACGAGCGGTCCCTCCTCGATCTGCAATACCGGGCGGCCCTGGTGGGGTACTCGTTTTTCTCTGCCTCCATGGTGACCGGCGGCATCTGGGGATATTACGCCTGGGGGACCTACTGGCTCTGGACACCGAAGGAGCTCTGGACCTCGATCCTCTGGCTCTTTTACTCCCTCTACCTGCACCTGCGCCTGAAAGGTCCCTCCTGGGAACGGCTGGTGGCCTGGGGCGGGATCGTCGGGTTTGCCCTGACACTCTTCACCTATCTGGGGGTGAGTATGCTGATGAAGAGCTCGCATAGCTTTTAAACCAGGTAAAAGCTTTAACCACTGAGCCACAGAGAACACAGAGTAAATCCAAAGCTCAAGATTTTGTGAGGGGGTTGGTATTCTCTCCGCGTCCCCTGCGGTAAAAAACGGTTTTTCAAAGGATCTTATGTTGTCTGGTAAATGGCATGATCGGCTTGCCTCGCTCAACCTGGGGCTCTGGCTGATGGCCGGGGTGATGGTGCTCCTGGCGGTCGGTTCGTTCGTTGGTGGTGGTGAAGGGTCGTCGATCAACGACCTGCCGCTGCTGGTCTGGCTTAAGGAGACCCCGATTACCGCGGCCTGGTGGCTCTGGCTCACCATCGCCTTGCTGGCCCTGCTTGCACTGAACACTATCCTCTGCAGCATCGACTCGCTCCGGCGCAAGTATCAAAAGGGGAATCTGCTGCTCCTCATCGCCCCGCAGATCATGCACCTGGGCTTTCTCTTCATCGCCCTTGCCCACCTGTTCAGCGCCTGGGGTGGTTTTAAACAGTCGATGGTGGTGCGGGAGGGGAGTGTCATTGGTTTTCCTGAAGGGGCACAGGTGCAGGTGGTGCGGCTCCAGGCTGTCTTTTCGCCAAAGGGGTTTCCCACCGACTACAGTGGCGAGCTGCGGGAGGTTACGGCGGTTGGGGAGGTCCAGACCATCAGCCCCAATCACCCCTTCTTTCTGCATGGCTTCGGCATCTACCTGAAGGAGGTGCAGCTCTACCCGGAACCGGCGGCACTGATCGAGATCCACTGGGAGCCGGGGGCCCCGTGGGCGCTGGCTGGGGCGCTACTGTTTACTGTGGGGAATGTGGTCTTGCTGGCGGTCCGGCGGGGGAAGTGATACAGTCCTGCAGCCCTGAGATACAAAAGCCCCCTGGCGAGAACCGCCAGGGGGCTTTTTGTTACTGCAATTTCTTCTGCCGCCGTTCCTCGACGAACATGTCGATGGCCAGCAGCGCCACCCCGATGCAGATGGCCGAGTCGGCCACATTGAAGGCTGGCCAGTAGTGCTCGTACCAATGGACGTAAATGAAGTCGATTACCTCGCCGAGCCGCACCCGGTCGATCAGGTTGCCGATGGCCCCGGCGAAGATGAGTGCCAGGGAGAGGGCGGTGAATCCCTGGTCCGGGCGGAGCTTGCGGAACACCGAGATGATCACCACCACCGCAATCAGCGAGACCGCAATGAAGAAGGGGAGGCGGAAGGCAGAGTTGGCCAGCAGGCCGAAGGCCGCCCCCTTGTTGCGGATGTAGGTGATGTTGAAGAAGTTGTCGATGACCGTGAAGGAGGTGTGGATATCCATGTTCCGGTCTATGTAGATCTTGGTCGCCTGGTCGAGAACCAGAACCAGGGCGGTGACAATGCCGAGCAGGCGGTAGTTGCTTTTCATGGTTGGTATCCTTGAGGTGTCAATGTCTCTGTGTCCCTGAGATAGATATTGGCGCTACCTTATTTCACCGCCGCGATGCATCTGGGACAGATGGTGGGATGGGCGGCATCCCCGCCGATTTCTTCTTCGTAGGTCCAGCAGCGTTCACATTTCACGCCAGGGGCGGCAGTAATCTGAATCTTAAGACCCGCGACGCCTTCCGATACATAGAACTCGCTGCTCAGATTGTCCACTAGGCTCACTTTGGAGACGATGAAAATATTCTTCAGTTCACTGGCATAGCCCGTCAGGAATCGCTTCAGTTCCGCCGGCGCAGCGATAGCAACGGCGGCGTCGAGGGAATGGCCGATGACCTTTTGCACGCGGGCCTGTTCCAGAGCCTTGGAGACTTCGCCCCGCACCTTCAGCAGCTGTTCCCAGCGCACAACCAGCTGGTCGTCCCTGAATTCCGGGTGCATCTTAGGGAACTGGGCAAGGTGGACGCTCTCTTCCGGCTGCTGGGGCATGTATTTCCAGACCTCGTCGGCGGTGAAGGAGAGGACCGGGGCAATCAGCTTGACCAGGGCATCGAGAATCATGTACATGGCAGTCTGGGCACTCTTCCGCTCCAGGGAGTCCTTACGGCTGGTATAGACCCGGTCTTTGAGGATGTCTAGGTAGAAGGCGCTCATCTCCACAGTGCAGAAGCCGTTCACCGCATGGTAGAGCACGTGGAACTCGCAGTCATCGTAGGAAGCGACGACTTTTTCCTTGAGCAGCTCCAGCTGGTGCAGCGCCCAGCGGTCTAGCTCCGGCATCTCCTTGTAGGCGACTAACTCGGTGGCCGGGTCGAAATCGCTGAGATTGCCGAGGATGTAGCGGCAGGTGTTGCGGATACGCCGGTAGGCTTCGGAGAGGCGAGTCAGGATTTCCGGGGAGATGCGGATGTCGTCCCGGTAGTCCTGGGCCGCAACCCAGAGGCGGAGGATCTCGCCGCCGTACTTCTTGATCACCTCTTCCGGGGCCACCACATTTCCCACCGACTTGCTCATCTTGCGCCCTTGGCCGTCTACCACGAAGCCGTGGGTAAGGACGTTTTTGTAAGGAGCATGGCCGCGGGTGCCGACGCTGGCCAAAAGTGACGAATGGAACCAGCCGCGATGCTGGTCGCTCCCTTCCAAATACATGTCGGCCGGCGAAACCAGATCGGGTCGGTGCTCCAGGACTGCGGCATGGGAGACGCCGGAGTCGAACCAGACGTCGAGGATGTCCATCTCCTTTTCGAACTTGTTCTGGCCACAGCTCGGGCAGTTCGTCCCGGCCGGCAGGAGCTCATTGGCCTCCTTGCTGTACCAGATGTCCGATCCTTGCTGCTCAAACAGGTCTGCCACGTGGTGCATTACCTTGCCGTCGGCCATTACTTCGCCGCAGGCGGTGCAGTAGAAGGCGGTGATGGGGACCCCCCAGGAACGCTGGCGGGAGACGCACCAGTCGGGGCGGTTCTCGATCATGCCGAAGATCCGCTCCTTTCCCCATTTGGGAATCCAGTTGACTTTATCTATCTGCACCAGGGCCTTGGTCCGCAGCTCGGTTTTGTCCATACTGATGAACCACTGCTCGGTGGCGCGGAAGATGATCGGTTTCTTGCAACGCCAGCAGTGGGGGTAGGAGTGAGTAATCTCGCCTGCGCCGACCAGGGCTCCCACCTCCTTGAGCTTTTCGATAACCAGCGGGTTGGCGTCGAAGACGTACTGGCCGCCGAAAAATTCCACATTCGGCAGGAACCGGCCGCGGTTATCCACCGGATTGAAGATATCCAGGCCGTATTTCAGCCCCAGTTCGTAGTCGTCCTGGCCGTGACCAGGGGCGGTGTGGACGCAGCCGGTGCCGGCCTCTAGGGTGACATGCTCGCCCAGGAGGATGATCGAAGTGCGCTCATAGAAGGGGTGTTGGCAGAGCCTCTTTTCCAGAAGCTGCGCCTTGAAGGTGGCGACCACGGAGCCTGATACGCCGGTTGCCTTCTGAAATGCATCCATTAGTCCCGCGGCGACGATCATCACGCCATCAGCGGTATCCAGCGCAACGTAGTCGAATTCCGGATGGAGGGCGATGGCGAGGTTGGCGGGGATTGTCCAGGGGGTGGTGGTCCAGATTACCAGCGATACCGATTTGCCTACCAGGGCCGGAAGTTGGGCGGCAAGGTCATCCTGGAGGCGGAATTTGACATAGATCGACGGGGACTTATGGTCCGCATGCTCCACCTCGGCCTCGGCCAGGGCGGTGACGCAGGAAGAACACCAATGCACCGGTTTCTTCCCCCGGTAGAGGCTGCCGTTTTCGGCAAATTTGGCCAATTCCCGGGCGGTGATCCCTTCATAGGCGGAGTTCATGGTCAGATAGGGGTTGTCCCACTCGCCAAGCACCCCAAGCCGCTGGAACTCCTGTTTCTGTATTTCGACGAACTTGGCCGCATACTCCCGACACAGCTTGCGCATCTCCACCTTGGTGATCTCATGCTTCTTACTCCCCAGGTTTTTCTCGACCTGCAGTTCGATCGGGAGCCCGTGGCAGTCCCAGCCGGGGACATAGGGGGCGGCAAAGCCGCTCATCCGCTTGCTCTTCAGGATGAAGTCCTTGAGGATCTTGTTCAGGGCGTGGCCGATATGGATGTGGCCGTTGGCATAGGGGGGGCCGTCGTGGAGGATATATTTGGGTTTCCCCGCCCCTGCCGCCAGCAGTTTCTGATAGAGACCGGAGCTTTCCCACTGCGCCAAAATCTCCACTTCCTTCTGGGTCAGGTTCGCTTTCATCGGGAAATCGGTAACTGGCAGGTTGAGGGTATCTTTATAATCCATGGTGCGTACTCCAAACGGGGAAAGTTATGCTGAAAACAGCATAACATACTTGGAACCCTGTGAAAAGTCAAGGAGAAAGGGGATTTGTGTTGTGTTCGCCGGGGTGAAATGGTATAAGTTGCCGGTTAATTTTAATGGAGGCCTGGCATATGGCACATGGAGAATCTGGCTCTTTCTGGGGCGGCATCGTTAAATCGATGGGGCTGGTGTTTGGCGATATCGGTACCAGTCCGATTTATACCCTGACGGTCATTTTTGCCCTGACCGAGCCGACCCAGGCCAATGTGCTGGGGATTCTCTCGCTGATCGTCTGGACCCTGATCATCCTTGTCTCCGTCGAATACGCCTGGCTCGCCATGAGCCTGGGGCGCAAGGGCGAAGGTGGCACCATCGTCCTCAAGGAGATCCTGGTGCGGCTGATCAAGCCGGGGCGGCAGATCGCCTTTGTCGGGGTCCTCTCCTTTCTTGGCGTCTCCCTGCTCCTCGGCGACGGGGTAATCACCCCTGCCATCAGTATCCTCTCGGCGGTTGAAGGTCTGGCCCTCATCCCGGGCCTGGAATTGATCAGCCAGGGGACCCTGATTCTGATCGCCGCCCTGATTGCGGTGGGCCTGTTCGTCTTTCAGTTCAAGGGGACCGACAAGGTTGCGGGGACCTTTGGTCCATTGATGGTCATCTGGTTTGTAGCCCTCAGTGTCAGCGGCCTGATTTCCATCGCGGCCTGGCCGGATATTCTGCAAGCGGTGAGCCCCCATTATGGCTTCGGCTTTCTTCGGCAGCACGGCATTGAGGGTTTCTTCGTTCTTTCCGAGGTGATCCTCTGCGCCACCGGCGGTGAGGCCCTCTATGCCGACATGGGGCATCTCGGGCGGCGCCCGATCATCCGTGCCTGGTACTTTGTGTTTGTCGCCCTGGTGATCAATTATCTCGGGCAGGGGGCCTTCGTCCTCCAGCACCCGGCGGCAAAAAAAGTCAACATCCTGTTCGGCATGGTTCAATACCAGTCGAAGCTCCTCTATATCCCATTTCTGTTCCTGACCATCGCCGCCACCGTGATCGCGTCCCAGGCCTTGATCAGTGGGGTCTTCTCCATTGTCTATCAGGGGATCACCACCCGGATCCTTCCCCTGATGAAGGTCGACTATACCTCCAGCCAACTCAAGTCGCAGATCTACATCGGCACGGTCAATTGGTTGCTGATGTGCGCAGTGATCCTGATCATGCTGATCTTCCAGAAGTCGGAAAACCTGGCGGCGGCTTACGGCCTGGCGGTCACCGGGACCATGACCATTACCGGCATCATGATGATCATGATCTTCGCCCATACCACCAAGAAATGGAAAGTCCCCATTGTGGTGCTGGTAACCCTGGTGGATGTGGCTTTTCTCGTCTCCAACCTGAATAAATTGCCCCATGGTGGTTACTGGTCGCTGATCCTGGCCTCCATCCCGCTTTCCACCATCTTCATCTGGACCAGGGGACAGCGCGCCCTGTATCGTTCCCTGAAACCGCTCGATCTCGATACCTTCCTCCTCAGCTATGAACAGATCTATGCAAAAGCAAAGAATATACCGGGGAGCGCCCTGTTTTTCACCCGGGAGTGGAACGTGATCCCCCCCTATCTGGTACACTGCATGATCCGCAGCAACATCATCTACGAGAAGAATGTGCTTATCTCCATTATCCGCAAGGACGAACCATTCGGCCTCAAGAGTGAACTGAAGAAGGACCTTGGTCCTGGCCTTGAGGCCCTGGAAATCAGGGCGGGCTATATGGTGCTGGTGGACATCGAGAAGATCCTCAAGGAACATGGCATCAAGGAGAAGGTCATTTTCTACGGCATCGAGGATATCGCCACCACCAATCCGTTCTGGCGCATCTTCTCGGTGATCAAGAAGCTCTCCCCCAACTTCGTTCAGTTCAACAAGCTGCCGGCGAGCAAGCTGCAAGGGGTGGTGACCCGGGTGGAGATGTAATGTGAGGCTGCTCGCTCTTCCGCAACCATCTATCAACCATTGATCTTGAAGGGGAACCTTTGGCGAACCCCTTGTCAGTCCCGCTCCTGCTGCTGGCGCTTAGCTTGGCATCTCTGTGGACCGAGGCCGCTGACGATGCCAATATCGCCACCCCCAACGAACCGCTCAACGCAAGCAAGATCCTCCTCGGTCTCGCCGTTTTCCTCTAAACGAAGCCACGTTGCAGCCGGAACCTTTCGCCGCGTCTTGTCCCGCTATTTTACAAAAATTTTACATACAATTGCTTAAATATCGAGGGGATAGCGGTATAGTAGTAATAGAATTATTTAGTTCCCGCAACCATAGCAGGAGGTCCCCCCATGAACATACTCCTCGTTTATCCCCACTACCCTAACACTTTCTGGAGCTTCCGCCACGCATTGAAATTCATCGGCAGGAAAGCGAGCTTCCCCCCCCTTGGGCTATTGACGGTGGCTGCCATGCTGCCACAGGATTGGAAACAGCGGCTAGTCGATATGAACGTGCAAAATCTCGCCGATCAGGATCTCGTCTGGGCAGATGTAGTCTTCATCAGTGCCATGACGATTCAGCGGCAATCGGCAGAGGAGGTGATCAGCCGCTGTCGGCAGCTGGGGGTGAGAACCGTTGCCGGCGGCCCGCTCTTTACCGCCTTCCATGCGGATTTTCCCGAGGTGGATCACCTGGTGCTGGGGGAAGCGGAAGTTACCCTCGCCCCGTTTCTTGCTGATCTGCAGCAAGGGGAAGCCCGCCACATCTATGCCGACGAGCGGCGGGCGGAATTATGTGCGACCCCTATTCCTCGCTGGGAGCTGATCGAGGCTCGCAACTACGCTGCCATGAATATCCAGTATTCGCGCGGCTGCCCCTTTGATTGCGAGTTCTGTGACATCACTGCGCTGTTCGGCCGCATTCCGCGGAGCAAGACGAGAGACCAGCTGCTTGCCGAGCTGGAAAGTCTCTATGTGCGAGGCTGGCGTGGGGCGGTCTTCTTCGTCGACGACAACTTCATCGGCGATCGGGGGAAACTGAAACGGGAGCTCCTCCCAGCCATCAGCGACTGGATGGCGCAAAGAGGACACCCTTTTTACTTTTACACCGAGGCGTCGATCAACCTGGCCGACGATGGCGAACTGATGGCGCTAATGGTCAAGGCCGGCTTCCAGGAGGTCTTTATCGGCATCGAAACCACCCACGAGGAAGGGCACACAGAGAGCGGCAAGGTGCAGAACAATAATCGTGACCTCCTTGACTGTGTGCGGCAGATTCAGCATGCCGGCCTGCAGGTGCACGCAGGGTTCATCGTCGGTTTCGACAGTGACCCGCCGACGGTCTTCGACAAGCAGATCCGCTTTATCCAGGAGAGCGGCATTGTAACGGCCATGGTCGGGATGTTGACCGCCCTGCGTGGCACCAAACTTTACCAGAGATTGGAGCGGGAGGGGCGATTGTTGGGGAATGCCACCGGCAACAACACCACGGATGTCCTCAACTTCGTGCCGCGGATGAAGGCAGAGCAACTTATTGATGGCTATCGGGCCATCCTTGCCAATATCTACTCGCCGCGCCAATATTATCAGCGGGTGATCAGGCTTCTCCGGGAATATCGACCGCAGCATCAGGGAAGGTTCCGCCTCCAGCCCGGTTACTTGGGGGCCCTCGTCAAGTCAATGTTGTTTCTTGGGGTGATCGGTCGGGAAAGGTTCCAGTTCTGGAAACTGTTCTTTTGGTCGCTGCTGCGAAAGCCGCGGCTCTTCCCGCTGGCAATCACCTACGCGATCTATGGCTACCATTTCCGTAAGGTTGCCGAAAAGATCCGGGGCAGCGGGATGTTTGATGACAGCCGTTGTCTGGAATGAGCAAGACAAGCGGGACCGCCTAAAAATGCTCACCCCGCTTCATTGGTGCACCGATTTCTGGCTGCACCTTTCGCCGCTGTTCCCAGGCGCTTGCCTGCCAGTTGTCGGCGTGACCGGCTGGCGGCAGCCAGGGAGGAACGGTCAAGAGCAGGCGGTGGGCAAGGGCATTGACGTACGGTTCGTACATCCGGCGCAACTCTGCCAGCTTTGCATCGGCGGGTTCCCCTTCGTGCAGCCTGAGTCCTGCAGTAGCCAAGCTGGCGCGCAGTTCGGTAAGAGCGGCGGGGGGAAGACGATCCCGATTTGGCTCCAAAGGCGGGGTCAAAAACACCAGGGACAGGTCGGCAACTACATGGCGGGCCATGGCAAAGGTCAGTTCAGCCTGGCGTTCGCAGGCCCCCTCAACGCCAACCATGACAAGCGCGCAGGTGTCGAGAATCGTCGTGAGGGCCGCAATCCATGATTGATTATCGTGTTGGGAACGGAAATAGGCGAGGACGGGATAGGAAAGATGGCTTTCGAGAAGTTCCGCCGACCAGCGCTCCCACTCGTGGAGGAGTTGGCGGAGCGACTCCAGCCCCTGACTATGGCTGTGACGGCGCAGCATCTCGGCTGCCGTAGGAGGAGAGCCGGCCCGGGCATCGAGGAGGGAGATGTTCACTTCGCGCCGGGAAAATGACTGATTGAGGGCCGGGAGGTAGCCGATGATCAGCGCCAGGAAGGCGAAACCCATCCCCGCTTCGACCACGGTGAGCACCCGCGCCAGGGTGGTTTGCGGGGTGACGTCGCCGATCCCAAGGGTGAAGAAGGTGGTGCCGCTCAGGTAGATGTCGGTAAAAAAGCCGACAGTCGTCTCCGGTGCATGGAGAGCGGAGCCACTAGCGGAGTAGAGGAGCGCAAAACCGCTAATCAGCCCCCCGGCCCAGAGGGAAAGAAGGAACAGCAGTGACAGCGGGCCGAAAAAACTCAACAGCGTCTCCCGCCGCCGGCCGGAAGCAAGTAAATGTACCAGCGCCGACCAGCTGCGCCAGGTCAGGCGGTAAAAAAGCCGAGTAAGGCGCACTCGCCGCGTAACTCGGCGGGGGAGGACGATGGTCTCGAATGCCTCCCAGAGAACCAGCATAATCAGGGTGGCACCCAGCATAGCCAAGAATATCGGCATAAATTCCGTGATCATTCGGCGTGCATTCCAACTTCGAGTGCCGCCACTTTGGCGAGTCGGCGGCGATGGCGCTCCGCGCCGTTAAAACGAGCCGTGAGGAAGGTCCCGACCAGCTCCCACGCCTGGGCGTAGCCGACCACTAGACTGCCGAGGCAGATGACATTCATGTCGTCGTGCTCCACCCCCTGGTGAGCGGAGTAATCGTCGTGGATTAGAGCAGCTCGAACACCAGCGACCTTGTTGGCGGCAATGGCGGCACCCACTCCGCTGCTGCAGACGGCAATCCCCTGTTCTACTGTGTTTTTGGCCACCGCCTCGGCCAGGGGGATGACGAAATCCGGGTAGTCATCGGCCGGGTCGAGTTGCCAGGCGCCAAAATCCACCAGTTCGTGGCCGGCGTCCTGCAATGCGGCGGACAGCCGTTCCTTCATGGTGAAGCCGCCGTGGTCGGTGGCGATGCCGATGCGCATTTGTTCTCTCCTAAGCCGGACTGGCCCGGTTTATTGCCCGGCCGGGTGATGCTCTATACCTAGAGTACTGTCGTCACCGCACGCTATGTCTATAACATATCACGGCGAACCGACTTGGCAAGGGGGAGACAGGGGGAGGGGAAACGGCAATACATAAGGTGGCAATGAAAAAGGGAGCGGACAAGATGTCCGCTCCCTTTCGTTTGAAAAGCAGCAACGGCTATTTCTAGCGTTACATCATGCCGCCCATTCCACCCATGCCGCCCATTCCACCCATGCCGCCGCCGGGCATTCCGCCGCCCATGCCAGCGCCTTCTTTGCTCGGCTTGTCGGCGATCATCGCCTCGGTGGTGAGCATCAGGCCTGCCACGGAAGCGGCGTTCTGCAAAGCAGTTCTCGCCACCTTGGTCGGGTCGATGATGCCGGCCTCGATCATGTCAACATAGGCATCATCGGCGGCATTGTAGCCAAATGCGGCTTTGCCGTTCTTCACCTTGTCCACAACAATGGAGCCGTCAACGCCGGCGTTCTGTACGATCTGGCGGATCGGCTCTTCCAGTGCGCGCTTGATGACATTGACGCCGAATTGCTGCTCAGTAGGAAGCTTGAGCGCGTCGAGCACAGTCAAGGTGCGGAGGTAGGCAACGCCGCCGCCAGGGACGATCCCTTCGTCAACCGCGGCGCGGGTGGCGTGCAGGGCGTCTTCAACGCGGGCCTTTTTCTCCTTCATTTCGGTTTCAGTGGCAGCTCCCACCTTTACCACAGCAACGCCGCCGACCAGCTTGGCAAGACGCTCCTGGAGTTTTTCCTTATCATAGTCGCTGGAAGTCTCCTCGATCTGGGCACGGATCTGCTTGACGCGACCCTGGATGTCCGCTTCCTTGCCGGCACCGTCGATGATCGTGGTGTTGTCCTTGTCGATGGTGAGCTTCTTGGCCTGGCCCAGCATATCCATGGTGGTGTTTTCCAGCTTGAAGCCGACTTCCTCGGAGATGACCTTGCCGCCGGTGAGGGTGGCAATATCTTCCAGCATCGCCTTGCGGCGGTCACCGAAGCCGGGGGCCTTGACTGCGCAGATGTTGAGCACGCCGCGCAGCTTGTTCACCACCAAAGTTGCAAGGGCCTCCCCCTCGATGTCCTCGGCGATGATCAGGAGCGGTCGGCCGGTTTTGGCGGTCTGCTCGAGTATCGGCAGCAGCTCTTTCATGTTGGAGATCTTCTTGTCGTGGATAAGGATGTTGGCGTTTTCGAGGTTGACTTCCATCCGCTCCGGATCGGTAACGAAGTAGGGGGAGAGGTAGCCGCGGTCGAACTGCATCCCTTCCACGGTCTCCAGGGTGGTTTCCATGGCCTTGGCTTCTTCCACGGTGATGACCCCTTCCTTGCCGACCTTTTCCATGGCCTGGGCAATGATGTCGCCGATGGTCTTGTCGTTGTTGGCAGAGATGGTGCCGACCTGGGCAATTTCCTTGTGATCCTTGATCGGTTTGGAGATCTTTTTCAGCTCAGCGACGATAACTTCAACCGCCTTGTCAATACCGCGCTTGAGTTCCATCGGGTTGTGGCCGGCGGCCACCAGTTTGGCACCCTGCTGATAAATGGCCTGTGCCAGCACGGTGGCGGTGGTGGTGCCGTCACCAGCCACGTCGGAAGTCTTGGAAGCGACCTCTTTGACCAGCTGGGCGCCCATGTTCTCGAATTTGTCTTCCAGCTCGATTTCCTTGGCGACGGTGACGCCGTCCTTGGTGATGAGCGGAGCGCCGTAGGATTTCTCGATAACCACGTTGCGCCCCTTGGGGCCGAGGGTTACTTTTACTGCGTTGGCGAGGGTGTTAACGCCTTTCAGGATGGCGTTTCTGCCTTCCTGATCAAATATAATGACTTTTGCCATGTGCTATCCTCCTTGGAATATTTATAGATGGTAGTAAAGCGAGCTGTCGTTTATTTTTCGAGGACACCGAGAATGTCGTCTTCGCGCATGATAAGATAGTCTATACCATCCAGCTTGATTTCGGTGCCGGAGTATTTGCCGAACAGCACCTTGTCACCGACCTTGACGTCGAGCGGCAGCAGCTTGCCGTCTTCGTTGGCTTTCCCTTTGCCGACCGCGATGATTTCGCCCTGCTGGGGCTTTTCCTTGGCGGTTTCCGGGATAAAAATGCCTCCGGCGGTCTTGGTCTCCTCCTCAACCCTCTTCACAATGATGCGGTCCTGCAATGGTCTCAGTTTCATGCTTGTCTCTCCTTTCTTGCGGGGAATATTTTTGATGTGCGTTGGCTGAAAAAAGTTTAGCACTCATAACTGCTGAGTGCTAATCACTTGCTAAATATAATCAGGGTAGGGGGAAAAATCAAGTCAATATTTGTAAATAATTATTTGGGTCTCTGCAGAACGCTGATGATCTGCGCAGCCATCTCACTGGCCAGACGCTGTGCCAGGCGGTCCTGCTCGACATCGAGACTGGTATAGTCATGGTCAAAGAAGCTTTCAGCCGGTACCGCAATTTCAGCGGAAGGCTGTGGGTGGCCCGCCTCGAAAATAGCGGCCCTTCCCTTGACTCGCAGTTCGGTCTGACAGCAGCCGGAGTTCTCGGTATAGCTCCAGACCTCGCCGGTTATGTATACCTGGCGGCCAAGCCAGGCCGGATCCACATCCTTTAGATCCTGCTTGAGAATAAAGAACCATTGAACCCCTACCGCCGAGTGTCGGGCATTGAGGTCATCGACCAGTTTATCAAATACTTTCCTGGTGAAAGGCTCCGGCGACAGCGTGCTGACAAAAGGGACTACATAGACCAGCTCCCGTTCCGGGGCAGGGCTGAAGGTAGGTGCCACTGAAACCTTTGGGGTCGGGGCGCAGCCGCACAAGAGCAGTGCCAGCTGGGCGGCGACCAGTCCGGAATAAAACCATTCCTTGCTCAATGGACGCGGTAGCCTCACCATTTTCGCCTGGCCATCTCTTCCTGGTAAAATTTCTGATAGAGAATTTCCCACTCCCGGCTCCCCGGCACTTTGGCCTGGGCGTAGGAGGCAAGCTTCTTGCGGACGGTCTCATCGATCTCCTCGGCCACCGCGAAGTAGCTGGTGATGGAGTTTTTAAGAGCCTCTAGCGTCCGCGCCTCATCGGAGTAATCGGCAAGGTCGTCGCGCCACAAGCGCTCCAGAATCAGATGGGCCAGGTGGGAAATGCGGTCTTCGGAGATGTGCATGACTGCTCCTCATAGGATCGAGTTCCGAGGTTTTAAAATCCCCGATCCTCGAGCCTGAATCCTCGTTCCCGTAAGCTACAGGACGATCTTCCGCTCCTTGGCCAGTTTTTCCTTGATCATGCGCAGCATCTTGTGCCGGTCGATGGCGCTGCCCCCGCTGGTTGCCTGAATTGCCTGCTCCAAAATGCGCTCGGCATCCTTCTCCAGGGCCGCCTCTGCCTTGATATCCGTAGCAATGGCCCCCTTGATCGCGTCCAAGGCTGCGCCCCGCTCTTTTTTCAGGGTGATGAGACCGGCGGCGCTAAGGTCAGCCAGGAGCTTTTCCGCCAGCCGGTGAATCTGCTCGTCCTTTAGTCGCATCGGGAATCCTCCGTCACTGAGGGAAACATATGCGAGTGGTTGACGGCTGTCAATAAAAAAAGGGTGTGGCGGAAGCGGCCAACCGAGATTCTGCTGAATACAGTCCAGCCGGGCCAATGATGAAATCCTACCCGGCTCCGGCCAATCCGCAAGCGGCGGTAAAATCAGCAGCCTTGTTGCTTGGTGTTGACCATCGGCCTCTCCTCTGCTAACTTTAAACTCAGCAAAAATATCCGAAGTAGTTGGAATGGAGGCCCATGTGCTGATCGTAATGAATCACAATGCCGGCGAACGGGAGATTGCAGCAGTAGTTGAAGTGGTTGCGCAGATGGGTTTTCAGGCAGTTCCCATCCCCGGCAGTGAACGGACTGCCATTGGTGTGCTGGGCAACAGGGGCTATGTGGACGACGGCAAAATCAGGGATCTGCCGGGGGTACAGGAGGTGATTCATGTCTCTAAACCTTACAAACTGGTCTCCCGGGATTTTCATCCAGCCGGCACCCTTGTCAAGGTTGGAGGGGTGACGATCGGTGAGGGACAAAGACCGGTAGTGGCCGCAGGCCCTTGCGCTGTGGAGGGCGAAGATCAGATCATGAAAACGGCGTTGGCAGTCAAGGCGGCAGGTGCCGATCTGCTGCGTGGCGGGGCCTTCAAGCCGCGCACCGGCCCCCATACCTTCCAGGGCTTGAAAAAAGATGGCTTGCGGCTCCTGGCGATGGCAGGCAAGGCGGCCGGTCTCCCCATCGTTACCGAGGTGATGAGTCCGGACAATGTGGGACTGGTGGCAGAATATGCCGACCTTTTGCAGGTGGGGGCTCGCAACATGCAGAATTTTGACCTGTTAAGAGAGCTCGGGCGGATCGACAAGCCGGTGCTGCTGAAGCGGGGGATGAGCGCCACCATTGAAGAGTTTCTGGCCGCCGCTGAATATATCCTGGCGGAGGGAAATTCCCAGGTGATCCTCTGTGAACGGGGAATCCGTACCTTTGAAACCGCCACCCGCAACACCCTGGATCTGGCCGTGGTGCAACTCTGCAAGGAGCTGTCGCATCTGCCGATCATGATCGACCCTTCCCACGCAACCGGTAAGCGCAGCCTGGTCCCACCCATGTCCAAAGCAGCGCTGGTGGCCGGTGCTCACGGTATTCTGGTGGAGGTCCATCCTGAGCCGGAAAAGGCTCTCTCCGACGGCCCGCAGTCCCTCACCTGCGAGGGATTTGCCAAGCTGATGGAGGAGATCGGCAAGCTGAACAGTTTTCTTGGTTATTAACCGAGCATTTCCTTGGTCGATGCTTATCTGCAGCGTTTTGCCAGGTCGGTAAAATAACTGGAGAAAGGGTCTTGCGTAAATAAATTCGGCAGGGTAGAATTACTCATAACTCTCTGCCATGCAGGTGAGGTGACAAAGCCCAGGCGGAATATTCATTTAAACCGGGAGCCTTTTTTGGCGTGGTGTGCTGCCCCATTGCGCGGGAATTGCCTGAAACGTTCACAAGGGACCCAATTTGCGGAAACTCGCTCGGAGGCCCGCGAACCCACGGCCTGGCGGAGAGCTTTCAAAAGATGAGCAGGGCTGGATTTCTTATCCAGCCTATTTTTTTGCCTGGCAGGCGAAGAGACGAACGGGAGTGGCTCGGTTGAGGCCTAGAGAGCGGTAATCAGGCGTTGATGAAAATAGCCGCTTCTATGAGCTCGCCATCGGCAAGATGAAAGGGAAACAACAACCCTTTTTGGCCGGTGGCCGAATTTACGTTGCCAGCATCTGGCTGGATCAGCTGTGGTGGTTCAATCTCAACGGTTTTGCCAAGCTGGGCCGCCTTTGCGGAGAAGTTACCGCAGACGACATTGATGAATTCCGCGATCGTGTCGTCCAGCAATTCCTGCGGTTCTCCCTCGAGGCTCTCCTGGCTCAGCATGGCCCTGGCAATCGCTTCCCGTGCCCCGGCAGATACCGACAGGAGATAGCGGGCATTGAGTTGACCGGTAATTTCGATGGCGGCAATTAGGCAATTGGGGGCAAGATGATTGACCAGCTGGCATTGCCCAGGGCGGACGGTCAGGTTGGCTATCCGGCCGAGCATCTTGTAGGTCAGATCCGCTAACATTCCCCACATCTCTTGGTTAATTACTCCGGGCGGAATGTCGGTCTTGTCTGTCACATAAGGGCTCTGATCGACTTTGAATTCCTGCAGGTACCCGTCGAGGCTCTCTCTTTCCAGGGCTCCGACTTGGATCAGCGCTTCGCCAAGGTAAAGGTGGCTGTTTTTCTGTCTGGTCAGCACCTGATGCATCTGGGTTTCATTGATGATGCCAAGTTGCACTGCCATATCGCCGAATTGCAAGTCAGCCGACCACTGGGCCTTGTGGACCCTTTCAACATCCGCTTCGCTGATTAGCTCCATGGCCAGAGCCGTTTCGCCGAATTTCAGGTTCACCGTTTCCTGCAGTTCTATTGCCTTGAGCAGGGCTTCCCTGGAAACGATACCCTTTTCCACCAGAAATTGTCCGAAAAACTTGACCGCCATGACCGGTCCTCCCTCAGCAAAGAATATATTTAGATGTTAGAGTGCCAGCGCTCCCTGCAGACGGTCAGGCCGGCTGAAGTGCACGAAGAACTCTGAGTACGTTCTCTGGCTCAAACGGTTTGGAGATCACATTTTGCGCCCCGAGTTTCAGGGCTTCCGTGAACTTGTCCCCCACCCCGCCCAACGATGTGATCATTACTACTTTAACTTTGTGGTCGAGGGCCATCAGGCTGCGCAGGGCGGTAAGACCATCCATTCCCGGCATGTTCATATCCATACAGATGATGTCGGGATGCAGCTCCAGATTCATCTTGATCGCTTCACTTCCATTTTTCGCGTGGCCGACCGGCTCAAATTCTCCGCCCGCGCTAATAATTTTCATGAGCTGTCGGGCTACTGCCAGGCTGTCGTCTACAATCAGCACCTTTTTCATCGTCTGAACCCCCACAAACAGCTGGTTTAATGACGCACTTTCCAGTTCTTATCGGTGGATTTCCACGGACCTTGAGCGTTATTCGTGAGGAGACGAAACCATTGTAAATGAATGTCGGTCGGGACTACAGGGGATTGCCGCGCCAAACATGAAAACCCCACGCATCTCCGCGAATCTGGATGCGTGGGGTGGTTGGCAGCTTGCCCCGACGGAGGGGAATCAGCCCAGTGTAAAATCGATTCGGCAGGGCTCTTGGTCCGCAGCCTTGCTAAGCAGGTGGCAGCGCTTCAGGAGGATTCTCCCTGCGGCGGAGTGGTTAGTCGCAGGATTGCCGTAAACATCGCCTGGTGGTCCGCCTTTGAAGCGGAAAGCGCCAGATCCACCTCGGTCATTTTGCCCCCGACGTCACGGACCCTGTGGCGGGTGGTGGCGCCGACCCCGCCCCCTTTACCATCGCGCAGATATATGGCAATTCCGTGCTGAACCGCTGCGCCGTCATCAAGGAAGCTGAAGATGGTTTCGCCCAGCAGTTCGTCTCTGGCCAGGCCGAACAATTTTTCGGCCCGCTGATTGGCGATGACAATCTTGCCATCCTCCAGGAAGGTAATCACCGGGGACTGCGCCATTTCGATGAAGTTGCGATAGCGGTCTTCCGATTCGAGGCGCTGCAGGGTCTTGCGTTGCAGCTCCTCCATCATGTCGTTGAAGACGCTGCTCAGCTGGCCTATTTCATCATCACCGGTCCGGGGGATCCTGCGGGCGAAGCTGCCGGTCTTTGCCACCTCGGTCATGGTCTCGGCGATAGCCGTGACCGGATTCAGGATGGTGCGATGGATCAGGATGCTCAGGATGATGATGACCGTAAGGAACATCACCCCCCGGTAGAGGAGATCAATCTTTAGGTTGAGTCCGATTTCCTGGTAGAGCTTGGCCATCGGCACGCTGACCGAGACGGCGCCAATAACTTCACCAAGTTTGTAATTATAGGAATAGTGGCTGGGAGGAAAGCGCCGCTGGACGAAAAGCGGGGCGGCTGCAAAGGTTCCATGGCATTCCAGGCAGGACTTTTCCGCTACCATTGGCAAAAGGTAGCGCAACTCTTGCCGGCCAGCGATGCTAACCACCCGAAACTCCTCTCCGACGCTCTTCTTGGCAAACTTTTCCAGTTGTACGGTTTCATAATTGTCGGGTCGGTTTTCCGGGTTGCGGTAGCGGAGCGAGACCTGGCGGACATAAAATGGGCTCCCCCTGGTGATTCTACGGGCCACCTGGGTGGCCACCACCTGCGGGACGAGGGCATAGTTGCGTTCCGGCTCGTCATGAATGACGCTCGACATGTAATCGCGGGTTTCGATGATTTGTTGGGCGATGATCCGGGCGTTATCAACCGCACCCTTGATGATCAGCGACTGCTGGCGGTGATAGTTGAAAAGTGCCGCGGAAACGAACAGGGCGAGCAGCACAACTGCAATGATGATATTGAACTTGGTGGTGAGTTTGAGGTTGTTGAACCAGACCATCAGGACCTCCGGCAGTGAAAACATTTCATCCAGTATAGCCGGGGGGGGCGGCAGAAGCAAGCGTGGGGGGAAACTTTGTGGGCTGACGGGTGGGGACCGGTCGGCTCTAGCCGCATCAACCAAGGATGGTACGCGCCGTACGCGGTTTGCAGTAAATTAGGAGTCGTCACGATCTTGGCGAAAATCAAAGGCGTGATTAATCCTGTCTGGCGGGTACTGGGTGGCCCCAGCAAAAAAATCTTCACAAAACTGCTATTTTGTGCTAGCTTCCAAAGCCTTCAGTACCAACTTCTAGCCTTCCAAATTCAATCAATAAGAACATACCGAGCGTTATGGCCAAGATAATCTGCATTGCCAATCAGAAGGGTGGTGTCGGCAAAACCACCACCGCCGTGAATCTTGCAGCTTCGCTGGCCGTTGCCGAACGCCGGACCCTGCTGGTGGACATGGATCCGCAGGGGAACGCAGGCAGCGGGGTCGGAGTTGATCGGAGCAAGCTGCGGGAAAACATCTATCATGCCTTGGTGGACAAGATCGACCCCACCCGGCTCGTGGTGAAAACCGAGATCCCCAATCTCTTTCTGCTTCCGTCCACGACCGACCTGGCTGGTGCGGAGCTGGAGCTGGTCGCCGCCCATGAGCGGGAAATACGTTTGAAGCAGGCATTAAAGGCCCTGGCTGGCAGCTACGATTACATCATCATTGATTGCCCGCCATCGCTGGGGTTATTGACCGTCAATGCCCTGGTTGCCGCCGATTCGGTGTTGGTACCGCTGCAATGCGAATTCTACGCCATGGAAGGGCTGTCCCACATTCTTCAGACCATCAAACTGGTGAAGAAGGGGCTGAATCCTGCCATGACTATCGAGGGGATACTCCTCACCATGTTTGACCCGCGCAACAAGTTGTCATTCCAGGTGAGTGAAGAAATCAACACCCATTTTAAACATGAAATCTTCAAGACGGTCATCCCGCGTAACGTCAGGCTTTCTGAGGCGCCAAGCCACGGCAAACCGATCTTGCTCTACGACATCACCTCACGCGGAGCCATCAGCTATCTGGAGCTGGCCAAGGAGCTGATTCAAAGAGAGGCACTGCATGCTTAAAAAGACTGGGCTCGGAAAAGGGATGGCGGCGCTGTTGCCAGTGGTAGAGGAAGAAGGGAGAAGCTACTTTTTCTGCCCCATCGAAGAGATCAGGCCGAACAAAGGCCAGCCGCGCAAGAGTTTTCATGGTGATAAGCTCGATGAGCTGGCCGCCTCGATCCGCGAGAAGGGGATCATCCAGCCACTGGTCGTGCGCAAACGGGAAGATCATTACGAGCTTATTGCCGGTGAACGGCGCTGGCGGGCCGCCCAGAAGGCCGGACTGCACGATGTGCCGGTGGTCATTCAGGATGTTTCCGACGATACCGCCCTGGAGATGGCCCTCATTGAGAATATCCAGCGCGAAGACCTCAATGCCGTCGAAGAGGCGGAGGCGTACCACTCCCTAATGGAAAAGTTCAACCTTTCCCAGGAGGAGATGGCCAAGCGGGTCGGCAAGGACCGGTCCACGGTGGCCAATTCGTTGCGGCTGCTCAGACTTCCCGCGGAAATCAAGCGGGACATCGTCGAAGAACGGATGAGCATGGGGCACGCCCGTGCCTTGCTGGCGCTCGACTCCCCAGAGCAGCTGAAGGGGGTCCGGGAAGAAATTCTGGAGCGTCAGCTGTCGGTGCGGGAAACAGAAGGACTGATCAAAAAAGTCAAGGTGCAGTCACCCCAGAAGGGGAAACGAGAGGTAGAACCGCAGCTGACTGACGTGGTGGAGCAGCTGAAACGTCACTTCAAGGCGCGGGTTGCCATTCGCCAGAGTGGCAAGGGCGGCAAGATCGAGATCTCCTTCAATAACCAGGAAGAGCTGACCCGAATCATCGAACTGATCAATCTCTAACCGTATTTCGTGTTGGCCAGCATCCTGACACGCGAACAATTCGACAAAAAAACTTGACATGCGGGGCTGCCTATGGTAGCTATCCATACTTTACGGCTGCCGTTTTCTGCGTAACGGGGCAGCTTGGATACAGTATACAAACAAGCGACAAGAGGTGTTGGCGTGATCGATATAAACATTGCTTTCGTAGTGCAGATTGTCAATATTCTACTGTTGATGGTTATCCTGAACTTCTTCCTCTACCGGCCGATCCGCAAGGTGCTGAGCGAGCGGAATGCGGAGCTGACCGGCGCCCGCGAAAAGACCGCGGCAGTCGACAAAGAGGTGCAGGAGAAGATGGCCCTGTACGAGTCACGACTGCGTGAGGTAAAGAGCAAGGCCAGTGACGAGAAGAGTGCGATGCTCAAGGTAGCCCGTCAGGAAGAGGCGGTGATCCTGGATAAAGCAAGGGGTGAGGCCACCAATTCGCTGAATGCGATCAAAAGCAAGGTGGCCAAAGAGGCAGCCGATGCCAAGCTGATGCTTAAAGAGCAGGCGCTCTCCCTGTCCCGTGAGATATCTGAGAAAGTTCTTGGAAGGAGTCTGTAGATGAAACGCAGTAAGCACGTCAGCGGTTTGCAGAAGACCGTTATCATAGTTGTCGCCACCATGCTGTTGCAGGTCGGTCTGGCAGCGCTCGGTTTTGCCTCCGAGGGGGGCGAAGCGGTCCATCATGCTGATCCTGCCGCAGTGAAGTGGGATTTTCTCTGGAGAACGGTCGATTTTATCGTTCTGCTTGTCATCGTTATCTGGGCGTTGGGCAAGGCCAACCTGAAAGGGATGCTGACGGACCGGCAGGCCAATGTTGCTAAGGTACTGCGTGAGGCCAAGGAAGCAAGGGAGGCCGCCGAGCTGAAGTTTGTCGAGTACAGCAACAAGCTGGAAAAGGCAAATCTGGAAATCGATGAAATTTACAGCGCCATCCGTCAGGAGGGCGAGTCGGAAAAGGCGCGGCTGATCGCCGAGGCGAAGGCAGCGGCTGAAAAGATCAAGGAATCGGCGGCGCTGACGGCGCAACAGGAAGTGGCAAAGGCCCGTGCCGAGCTGCGTGAGGAGGCTGCTCGTCTGGCTGTGCAGCTTGCCGGTCAGACGCTCAAGGATAATTTCAAGAAGGCAGACCAGGACCGGTTTGTTGACGAATATCTTACCAAGGTGGTGAAGCTACATTGATTACGAACGCGATTGCACGACGTTACGCCAAGGCTTTGGTACAACTTGGTGCCGAGGAAAAATCCGTTGACCGGTTTCAGACGGAAATGGTCAGCCTTGAGGCTGTTCTTGCCGCCAGCGCAGAGCTCCGGTCGGTGATTGCCAACCCTGCTTACAGTATCGAGGCGAAACGAGGGATTGTCAAGGAGCTGACCGCCAAGTTGTCTCTCTCCACCACCGTTACCAACTTCATGTTGTTGCTGCTGGATAAAAACCGGCTGGATCAACTCCCGCAGATAGTGATGAGTTACGGGATCTTTGCCGACGAATTGTCCGGAGTGGTGCGGCCGACCCTGACGACAGCGCTTCCCCTGGACGCTACACAGGTGGACGGGATTAAGAAAGCCCTTGCTCAGGTCACCGGCAGGCAAGTGGTGCTCAACGTGGAGCAGGACCCGAGTCTGATCGGCGGCGTAGTTACCAAAATCGGCGACAAGGTATTCGACGGAAGCGTTAGAACCCAATTAACCATGATTCAAGATACATTACAGAAGGGGTGACAAGTCTCTATGGAAATCAGAGCCGAAGAAATCAGTGAGATAATCAGAAAGCAGATCAAGGGGTATGGTAAAGAGGTGCAGGTCTCTGAAACCGGTACCATCATCTCGATAGGTGACGGTATTGCCCGTATCCACGGCCTCGATAAGGCGATGGCGGGTGAGCTCCTTGAATTCCCCGGCGGGATCGCCGGGATGGTCCTCAACCTTGAGGAAGACAACGTCGGCGCCGCGATTCTCGGTGAGTTCAGCGAGATCAAGGAAGGCGACCAGGTGAAGCGGACCGGCAGGATCGTCGAAGTTCCGGTAGGCGACGCCCTCATCGGCCGCGTGGTTAACGCCATCGGCCAGCCGATCGACGGTAAGGGACCCATCAACACCAAGACCTTCGGTAAGGTGGAAGTAAAGGCCCCCGGCATCGTCAAACGTAAATCGGTGCATCAGCCGATGCAGACCGGGCTCAAGGCCATCGACGC
>JANXYN010000105.1 GCA_025356035.1 Geobacteraceae bacterium | reverse complement strand
AGCCGTTAATGGCCTCATTCAGGCTGCCAAGAGAAGGGCCAGAGGATATCGCTCTACGAAGAACCTAATCAACATGGCTTACCTCATTGCAGGTAAGCTTGAATTCAGTCTACCCACGTGAAACAGCGCGGAGCCTTATATCACAGTATCACAATAAATAGAGGGAGTATTATGAGCACTAATTTTCAGGTAAAATCCGATCCTGAATTATGGGAAAAGCTAGGGATGGATGTGGCAAGATTTTCGGGGATGCCGGCAATGCTGACCCAGGCCTACACCAACATCTTTCTTTCGCAGAAAAACCGTCCCGCCGGCATGGCCTACTTTGACGGCATGGTGGAGAACATCCATACCGGGCGCATCCATGAGATTTTGGCGGTCAAGGAGAGCGGCAAGCCGGTTATTGGAACCTTCTGTGTCTATGTTCCCGAGGAGTTGATCGTGGCAGCTGGGGGAGTCTGCGTCGGCCTCTGTGGCGGCGCTCAAGGCTCTATTGCAGATGCAGAGAAAATTTTGCCACGCAACATCTGCCCGATGGTCAAATCCGCCTTCGGGTTCAAGATCGGCAAAATCTGTCCCTACTTCCAGACGGTGGATCTGGTCTATGGCGAGACCACCTGCGACGCCAAGAAAAAGACCTGGGAACTGCTGGACCGGTATATCCCGACCCACGTCATGGAAATCCCCCAAATGAAGCGCGAGCGCGACAAAAAGCTCTGGCTTGATGAGGTCAAGGATTTCAAGGTTGCGGTGGATAAAATTGCCGGTATAGAAACCAGTTTTGAAGCCATTGCTGGTGCCATCAAGACCATCAACGGCAAACGTGCGGCGCTGCAACGGCTCAATACCTTGCGCCACCACAATCCGTCTCCCATCAGCGGCAAGGACATGCTGCTGATCGAACAGATCGCCTTCTACGACGAACCGGTCCGGTTTAGTCAGCACGTTAATGAGCTGTGCGACGAACTGGAGACGCGGATCGCCGACGGGATCGGTGTCGCCCCGGCCTCAACCCCGCGCATCATGGTCTCCGGCACCCCGATGGCGCTCCCCAACTGGAAGCTGCACAACATTATCGAAACATCTGGCGCGGTGGTGGTCAACGAGGAAAGCTGCATCGGCACCCGATATTACAAGGACCTTATCTACGATGGATCGACGACGGTTGAGGAGCAACTGGAGCGGCTTACCGAACGCTACATGAAGATCGACTGTTCCTGTTTCACCCCCAACGACGATCGCATTGTCCAGGTCGTCAAGGAGTATGAAGAGTCGGGTGCCCAGGGGATCATCGACTACTGCCTGCAATTTTGCCACACCTACAACATCGAAGCGGTCAAACTGCGCGAAGCCTGTCAACAACGTGGCATACCGTTCATGGCCATCGAAAGCGACTATTCCCCCGATGATGTCGGCCAGTTACAGACGAGAGTCGAAGCCTTCATCGAACAGATCAAGGGGTAATCGGTGCAGATCGGCATAGATCTCGGCTCACGCACGGTCAAGGCAGTTGTCTGGCAGGACGGTGCCATCATCCACCAACTGGTAACGGAAAGCGGTTTTGAGCCCCATCGCCAAGCGCTCGCGTTTCTCGACAAGCACTCCTCCTCTGCTGCACGGGTGGTGGCCACCGGCTATGGTCGTCATCTTATGCAGCAGCATGCCACACTGGACGTCATAACCGAGATTAAGGCTCATGCCCTGGGGGCGAGACAGCTGTTCCCCGGTTGCCGCACCATCCTCGATGTGGGTGGCCAGGACAGCAAGGTGATTCTGCTGGATGAACGTGGTCGGGTAACACACTTCCAGATGAACGATAAATGCGCTGCCGGAACCGGTCGTTTTCTGGAAATGATGGCGGTCTCGTTGGGCTACCAGCTGGAGGAATTCGACCAGGCTGCCGCCGCTGCCGGGGACGGAACCCCCATCAATAGTATGTGCGCCGTCTTCGCCGAGTCGGAGGTGGTGTCATTGAAGAATCGGGGTGTCCCACCCGCTACGATCGCCCGCTCGGTGCATCTTGCCGTGGCGGGACGGTTGGCAGCAATGGTCGCCAAAAGTGGTTATGGAGACCAGCTGGTCTTCTGCGGCGGTGTCGCCAACAACGCCACCCTGGTCGCACTTTTGGAGAAGCAGTTGGGAATCCCCGTGTGGGTTCCCCCGACACCTTCCATCACAGGGGCTTTGGGGGCGGCACTGCATGCGAGCACGTTGTAGATAATAGCTCCAGTGGTGCTTGCACTTAGAACTCAATCCGCGCTTTAAAAGGTAAAACAGGGCACATAATGGTATCCATATTTTAATTTCTGGATCCCCGGCCCGGACGAATCTGGGCAGAGGCCATTTCCTCGCTTACTCCCCCCCGGAATATCTTGACAAAATCACTGAAGCATTGAACTATTGTGTCGATAACATCATAGTATCCGCATGACGCACACCTACCCCTTGGGAACTTTTATCCAAAAATATTAGTGCAGTTAAATCAAATGTCGAACTTTATTCAGGAGGTTGTATGTTTGGTATCGGTTTGCCTGAAGTTATGGTCCTGTTGTTGTTCTTCGTCGTCCCTGTCCTATGGATCTGGGCCATTGTGGATATTAGCACCCACGTTTTCGACGACAACAATAAGGTCATCTGGTTGCTGGTGGTGATCTTTGTGCCGATCCTCGGGGTGATCCTCTATTTTACGGTTGGTCGGGGCCAGCGACTCATGAATGGCGCCCCCCAGACCGGAGGAAACCTGTTCTGCGCCAACTGCGGTAAACAGGTTGATAGGGCCCCCACCTGTATTGCGTGCGGGACGCCCCAGGCGCCTCTCCAGTCGGCTCCCCAGAAGAATAATACAACTGCCGTTGTGCTCACGGTGGTTGCCGTTGTCTTCCTGTTTTTCATCATTATCGGCGGCATCCTGGCTGCCATTGCCATCCCCCAATTCTCCGCATACCGGATAAAGGCTTTTAATGCCGCGACTCAAGCGGATCTCAAAAACGTCAAGATCGCCTCTGAAGTCTATTTTGCCGACCATAATGCCTATCCCGAGTCTTTCGCGCAACTTGCCGCAGCCAACCCGATAATGCTCTCCAAAGATGTCACGGTGGATTACCAGCGGAGCGAAGATGGCAAGCGTTACATCATTTATGCCCAGCACGCAAAGGCGCAGAAGATGTTTTGCACGAAATCTGAGGATTTACGAATCTTCTGGAAGTTAAAGGACGAAGCCGAAGACGCATACCAGCCGCTCTAATGCCAGTGTCAAGCATCAGATCAGTCGGCTGCAGTGATAGGAAAAAAGAAAAGGGGATACCTATGAAGATGAAGATGTTAGTCGCAGCAGGAATCGCCAGTATGTTGTGCATCGCAGCCCTGGCATGCGCCGGCGTTGAAGAGGATGCAGCAAGGGCCTCGCTTGCGGAGGCTTTCCCAAAGCTCCCTATCGCGAGCGTCACAAAAAGTGACATCGACGGAGTTTATCAAGTAATCACCGAGGACAACGTTCTTTACTACGCACCAAAAGCAGAGAGGATCATATTCGGCGAAATCTGGACCAAGGAAGGCAAGAGCCTGACCGCAGAAATACGGAATAACCTTCTGGCCCAAAAAGGCAAATCTCTCGTGGCGGCCCAAACCAAGGCCGTCAAAATTGGCAATGGCAAGCATATCGTTATGGAGGTTACCGATCCCGACTGCCCCTATTGCCGTAAAATGCATACGTACTGGTCAGGCCGCAATGACGTCACCAGATACGTCTTCTTTATGCCGATGTCGTTTCATCCCCAAGCCGAGCTGAAGGCCAGATATATCATGGCTGCCAACGACAAGGCAAAGGCCCTCGATGATGTGTATTCCGGGAAGATCGACAAAAGAGACGATCTCCTCACCAAGCAATATGACGACAAAGGGGCGGTCGCCGAAATGGCTCAGCTTGCTCAAAAAGCCGGGGTTAAGGGTACTCCCGCGTTCTGGATTGATGGGCAGTTTGTGAGCGGGGCCGACATTGCCAAGATTGAGGCACTCATTGGCCCTTCTGCCAGCCCAAAATAGCTTTATGCCATGTGGAACCGCTAATAGCCTTGACCTTCCTTCTGAAAACGTGCCATAGCACGGTTTAGAGGAAGATCGAAAAAGTGGAACTCGACACCAAAAAGGGATAACCCTTGCAATTAGGAGGGTTATCCCTTTTTTGCATTTTTCGATCACTACTGTCCGGTTAATAAGCGAATAAGTTCGGCTGGTAACCCGGCCCCGGCCGAATACCGGACCTGTGCGGGTGATTATGCGAAGTTCCAGAAACGTGGCTTACTTCATTACAACTTGTTGCATGAAGACGATATATCATCCATAAGTCTATATTTCGTCTCCCGCAGTAGTGAGCCGGATCTCGGCAGATCCGGCTTTCTCTTATTATTACTGCCATTTATGCCGTCAACCTGTTTATTATCGGTTTGGCATAAATTTCGAAGGATGTTCTGGTTAATGGCGAATCAATTAGTGCGCAGGATGGTCGTTGAACAAAAACAGCTATGAACTGCCGAAACTGAGGCAGCATGCACAAGCAAGGAGAACGTAATCATGAGAAACCACGCTCGCTTAATAGTCATCACCCTCATGCTAACCCTTGCGGCATCCCCGATGTTGACGTATGCCGCCAGTAAGGCTGAGATCAACCGTGACGCCAGGGCCGCATTGGCAAACCTGTACCAAAACACCCCCGCTGCGAAGCTACTGGCCGAGAAGGCCAAAGGCATCCTGGTTTTTCCGAGTCTTCTCAAGGGAGGATTCATCGTCGGCGCCCAATACGGTGACGGGGCCCTTTTCAAGAACGGCGAGGTAGTGGACTACTACAACTCTGTTGCCGGCTCCTATGGCCTGCAGGCTGGCGTCCAGAAGTTCGGTTATGCCATGTTCTTCATGAATGACGCGGCCCTTGCCTATCTCGACAAGAGCGAGGGGTGGGAAATCGGCGTCGGCCCCAGCATCGTCATCGTGGACAAGGAGACCGCGGCCGCATTTGGCAAGAGCATGACCTCATCGACCCTCAAGGATGACATCTATGCCTTCATTTTTTCCCAGAAGGGCCTAATGGCCGGCCTCGGTCTGCAGGGGTCGAAGATAACCAAAATCCATCCGAAATAGCCATCTGCTTATCGATCCGGGCTTGCTCTCTTTTCCTGGGCTGCGTAACGCTACGGTTTGTCACGGGACTGTTGGCAGATTCCCCCGCAGGTCCCGATGCCTTACACGCATGAAGGAGCCAGTATGAAACTAAAATCGCTATGGATGCGTGCAGTAAGTCTCTTCATCGCCATCCTGCTTTTCCTCCCCCTTCAGTCAGCCGCGCAGCAGGAGGGCGAAGCCACCCAGCAGAAGCTGTCGAAGGAGGAGCTGGCCCAGCTGCTGGCACCGATCGCCCTCTACCCCGACGAACTGGTCTCGCAGATACTCATGGCCTCGACCTATCCTCTTGAGATCGTCCAGGCCGACCGCTGGGCGAAGAGTCACAAGCAGAGCGCTGGGGACGTCCTGGCCAAGGAACTCGAAAAGGAGAAGTGGGACCCGAGCGTCAAGTCGCTGGTCAATTTCCCTGCCGTGCTCGCCACGATGAGCGAGAAACTCGAACTGACCACGAAAATAGGCGATGCTTTCCTGGTCCAGCAGAAGGACGTAATGGACACGATCCAGGAGTTGCGGAAGAAGGCGTATGAAGCCGGGAACCTGAAGACGACGAAAGAGCAGAAGGTGATCGTGGAGAAGGAGGTCATCGTCATCCAGCCGGCCAACCCCGAGGTTGTCTACGTCCCCACCTACAGCCCAACGGTGGTGTACGGCACGTGGATGTATCCCGCCTATCCCCCCTATTACTATTATCCGCCGCCACCTCCGGCCTATCCGGCGTATTACTTTGCCGCAGGGATCGCGGTCGGCGTCGCCTGGGGCTACGCCTGGGGCCACTGCGACTGGCACGGCGGTGACGTCAACATCAACCACAACCAGAACGTCAACATCAATAACAAGATTGACCGAAGCAAGTACAAGTCGGAGTACGAGCGACGCCAGGGAGGGAAGGGAAACAGCTGGCAACATGACCCGAGCCACCGCAAGGGTGTTGCCTACAAGGACGGCGCGACGGCGAAGAAATACGGCCAATCAGCCGCAAAGTCCATGGAGGGAAGGCGTGACGCCCGGGGATACGGCGATGGGCGTGGCGGAGGGGCGGATGCCCGCCCGTCGGCTGGGACCATGGACCGGGGAGGCAAGGCCGGCTCCGACCGAAGTGCCGCGCCGCGCGCCACCACCAGTGATGCCAGGGGCGGGCGGGACAACGCTTTCAGCGGTTCCGGCAGTGGCAAGCAGGAACGGATGGCTAGTGACAGGGGCCAATTAAGCCGCCAGAGTGCCGGCGGAGCAAGCAAATTTGGCAGCGGCGGTGCCTCCAGAGGCGGCGGCGGATTCGGCGGCGGTGGTCGCGGCGGTGGCGGTGGTCGCGGCGGTGGTGGCCGCAGGTAGTCGACATAGACAATTTCTTGTCACCGGCATGGATACGGAGGATACAACATGAAGGTCATGACTTTCCGCAACATACCAAATTATCTGCTCCTGCTGCTGGCGCTGCTCGTCATTCCGGCGGGTAGTGTGACGGCCCTGGCGGCATCATCCCCTAAAGCCCAGAAGTCCTTTGGTTCCCCCGAGGATGCGGTGAAAAGCCTCGTTGCCGCGGTGAGAAACAACGAGAACACGGAACTGGCGGCTATACTCGGCCCCGGTTCCAAAGCGATCGTGTCGTCGGGCGATCCGGTTGCCGATCAGGCCGGCCGGGAGCGGTTCGTCAAACTCTACGACGAAAAGAACGCTATCGAAGGAGCTGGTACCGGCAAAGCGGTTCTCTCCATCGGCAGCGAGGATTACCCCTTTCCGATACCGGTGGTCAGGAAGGGGAATGTGTGGCTGTTCGATACCAAAGCGGGAAAAGAGGAGTTGCTGAACCGGCGGATCGGCCGGAACGAGCTGGAGGTGATCGACGTGCTGCACGCCTACGTGGAAGCCCAGCGTGACTATGCATCCAAGGACCGGGATGGCAACGGCGTCCTGGCCTTCGCCCGGAAAATCCGCAGCACGCCCGGGAAAAAGGACGGTCTCTACTGGGAGGCGAAGGAGGGAGAGGAAGAGAGCCCCTTCGGGCCGCTGGCGGCAGAGGCTGCACGGGAAGGATATGTAAAGTCGAAAAGCGGGAACCCTGCCCCGTACCACGGCTATCTGTTCAGGATCTTGCAGGCGCAAGGTAAAAACGCCGACGGCGGGGCCTTCGACTACGTGGTCAACGGCAGAATGGTCCTCGGCTTTGCAATGATAGCCTACCCGGCGCAGTACGAGGCGTCCGGCGTCATGACTTTCATCGTGAACCAGAACGGTGTCGTCTACCAGAAGGACCTGGGAAAGAACACCGGCAAGGTTGCAACCGCAATGAAGCGGTACGATCCGGACAAGAGTTGGAAGAAGGTTGAGTAACCCCTGGAAAGGAGATACCATGATGAAGATGACCGTATTGAGGTGCGGTCATTTCCCCAGGAGAACCTTGCCCGGGTCGGTAGTCAGCTCTCCGGGGAGATTGAACGCCCTCCTGAAGATGTTGAGAATGCCGCGGGGCAGCGAAGTCATCGGGATGGCCGTAACCGTCGGGTTGTCTATTTTCCCTTTCGCCTCATAATAGACGACCAGAAAGCGTTTTTCCCCGCCGCTCAGAACCCAGCCGATAATCGGTATGCGGTTTACGATCTTGCTGACGGTTTGAAGCGGCTGTACACCAATCTTCGCATCTATTTCCCTGTTGACGAGGTCCGCTTCTCCCACAATGGTCATATTCAGGGAAGGGCTGTGAATTGACAGGTCACTGGTTGAAACTGTTCCTTTATTAAAGGAATAGGTGCCGTCAATGACGTCGTACGGCATTCCGGTGCTCACCATGTCCGGCAAACGGAAATCCAGTAGCTGAGACACATTGAGGATGGAAAATACCTTGGAAATGAAGCCATAATTTTTTATTATTCCCTTTTCCAGATGCACTGTCACCAACCCCTGGACAGTTTTTCCCAACGCGAGTACACGGTCACCCCTGGCGGTCAATTCTGCCCGCAGGGTCAGGAGCCCTGAAATATCCTTCGAAACATCGAAAGCGCGGAAAAAACTTGCCGCATCGACGCTCGCCAGTTGGCAATTGAACCGGTATGCCGGTCCGTCCGGGATGCTGAAATCTGCTCCGCCTGCCCCGGAAATAATCCCGCCAAACGCCTCTATCCGGCCCGAATGAATGTCGATTACCTTTCCGGCAATTGAGAGGCGAGTCTGAATCGTTTTGAAGGGGAACTCGCTGGCTCTCCTCAGCTCATAACTTTCAGGGAACCTATAGATGCCATCGGTCAGCGTTATTTCCGCATACCCTTGGGCGGTATTATACAGATCTTCCCGGTTAATTCCCTGGGAGGTCAGCTCTCCCTCCGCAGCCAACTGCCCGGTGATTTGCCGTTTTACGCCCGCCGCCCCCAGGAGTTGGGCCACGTCGACGTGGTTCATGCGATAGCGCACCTGGTACATCGGACCGCCATCCGCCGCGAAATCGGCCCCCCCGCTGCCGGAAACGCTCCCGCCGAATACGCCGACACTCAGGGAGTGAACTTCCAGCCGTTTGTGTTCCAGAGACAGCTCCGTGTCAAGCTGTTTAAAGGGGATATCCCTGACACTACCCGCTGCCGATGTTACCTGTGCCTTCAGGGTGATTTCCTGGGGGTGTTCTTCATCATCACCAGCACGTTTAAGCCGGGTCAACGGCGCCAAATCCTCCACCCTGAGATACGGGAAGTCCACATGAAGGAATATCTTTGGCGTCCCGATGTCGAGGACCTCCCCGTTCATCGTGAATTTTAAGCGGTTTACCTCTCCCGAGAGGGACGCTATCGTGAGGGTCCCGTCCTTCAGGGAGATGGCGCCGGAAAGACTTTTCACCTCCGGTACCTGCCCGGTAAAATAAAAACCGAAGTCCTCCGGATGTAGCTCGGGAGATAAAAAGACCAGGTCGGCGGTGGGATTGACAAGCCCGGCCACACGCCCCCCGATGGTGAAGGCCGAGTCCCCCACCATGCCGGTCAGCTCCCCTGTTTCCAGGGTGGCTTCGGTCACGTGGATGGTCCCGGTGATACCGCTCAACGGTTTAATCCGCTCAAGCGGGCGAACGGAAAATTTCGCAATGGTTACGTCTCCCTTCAACCTTATGCCGTCGGGCTCGGCAGGATTCCCCGACCCACTTATATGGGCCTGCACCGTGCCCGACGGATGATATTTCGCCAGCCCGGGCAGGATGGGGAGAAGCGGGTCGACCAGGAACCGGTTGGTGCCCACCGCAAACGTAAGAGGCTCCCGGTTGTCGTAGCGTAAGGTGGCGCCAGCTGTGACGTCAAGCGGAGGGAGTTCGTAGCGGAAATCCGCAAGCCGGGCTTCCGCTTTCCCAAGACGGGCAGTGAACCGGAGCCGGTTGGCAACGCCGGCCGGTTTGTGTACAGAGTCTCGATACCGGTAATCTGCCCCGGAGAGGTCCCATGACCCGGTGAGCCCATAATCGGAAGTGCTTCCCGAACCCGACAGGCGCAGGAGCGACCGGCCGCTGAAGGCCATCCCGCCTGGCTTTCCCTGCCGGAAAAGCCAGGCAACTTCAGCCTCTCCCGGGGTAATGGTCATGGTGAAAGGGTAACTGGCAGGGGTGGCAAGCGGGTAATCGGCGATCTTCCCTTCCAGGGTGAATGGCGAGCCACCGAAGTTACCCGTCACGCGGCGCAGGAAGAAGTTCTTGCCGCGCATCTCCAGGTCGCCTTTGACATTGTTGAAGGTGGGAACGTGCGAGCCGTAGCTTACCAGTCCCTTTTCAACATGGCCGCGGATGAAGAGGACGTTGTAGTTGTCGCCACGCTCCATATGGAGAATCTGGCTTACCCTGCCGTCGAGCCTCCCTTCATCCAGCCTGTAGACCCCACCCGTTATATGCCGCTCGATATAATCGGCAGTATCCTTGACAATAACACCATAGGGGATGTACTGGCGGAACTCCTCGAGGCGGAACGGGGATATTGCGGCCCGGGCGGTGATGCGCGGGTCACCGGAATACATGTCGCCGAGGGCACAGCTCCCCGTAGCACGGAGCCCATCGACAGTCAGATCGAATGATTTCACCGAGATATCACGGGGGGTGAGCTCAAGTTCGTATGCGAGACGGACCTCCTTGGGGGTCAGGGGGGCATGAAAAACCTGAGGGTAATTGAGCCGGAGGTCGTTGATTGTGATCTGCCCTTTCGCACTGAACTCATTAGGCTTTCCCTTGAATCTACCATCGAGGTCCAGGTTCCCGCGCACTTTTTCAAAGGGGAGATAGCGGCCGTAATAGCGCCAGAAACGGCCTGGAGCGAGGTTTTTGGCCGAAAGGGTCACGTCGAACGTTGCGTCGTGAATAGACTCCTTATGCCCGGGGATTCGAGCCGTGCCGGACAAGGATATCGCTGACTGTCCCTTTTCGCCGGGGACCATGGTGAAAACCTTGAACGCGGAGCTCTTCCCCCTGTCAAGTCCGTTTACATACAGATCCAGCTTCTCCAGTGACGTGGTGAAACCTTCGGGGTCGGCCAGGCGGTCTGTAAAGCGGACCAGGCCGTTTATTATACGGACAGATCGAAGATGGATTGAGAATTCAGAAGGCTTCCCCCTGAGCAGGTCATCTATATTGAAAACTCCCGCCTGGTTTCTGTTGAGCATGAGCTCCGGCCGTTCGACGACTATTTCCTTGAGGCGCACTTCCCTACGGAGCAGGGGAAGAATGGAGAGTTTGAATGTCAGCCGGTCAACCTTCAGAAAGGTGGTATTCCCTGATGTTTCCGCAATTGTGATGCCCCGAAAAACAAAGGAAGGGGCAAAATGCCAGGAAAAGGAGGCAGTCTGGTAGGAAACGGTCCGGCTCAGGGATTTCTGGGCCATGGCCAGAATCTGGGCCTTGCAGGTGTCAAGGGCCAGCAGCCGCGGGACAATAACGACCGCTGCTGCGACGCCAAGGGCCGCTGCAAGAAGAAGAGCGGTAGCAACTTTAAGGTACGTTTTAATGGCCATGCGTTCCTTTGCTAGAATCAACATGTAATCCCCGCCGAACATTAAAAGCTTGTTCGTAACGCTGTTTACGAATAGAGGCGCAGGCCTGTTGCTGGTGACTCGCTCGGGTGAAGGTCAGAAGCTCTTGTTCCGGGTGACTATGATGCCGCTCCCCTCCTTGCCATCGCGAATGAAGCCGATATCATGAGTAGTCAAAATCGATTCGTCCGGACATATGCTGATTCTCCTATCCTGGTGCATTCAAGATTGGGAGTAGCAGAACCAAGGCCACCCAGCACTCCGGCCATCTAAATACCCATCAAATTGTGTGCCACTGCCATTGCCTGATAATAACTATATAGAATTGGAAGGATTAATAACTTTGGGACAGACCGGGGAAATGGAAGCATGCGGTTAAGGACGAGATCTCGTCTTCGGGGTGAATTATCTTATCGACTTGACATCCGGAAAATATGAGTTATATGAAATACTTAGACTGTTGATTAGTGCATGTTAATTGCATGATACCCTCGGCTTTGTTTCAGGGGAAATTAATCAGTATCGGAGGTTGCAGATTGTCATCCTTATAAACATCGTAGAGGAGATGCAATGCCGCGTTCGACAGTAAGGGGCACGCCGGGACGTGAATTGCCGACCAACAGATTTCTATCGCTGGTTCCGGATGAAAAACCGTTCTCAGGCGGCGATGATGCTGTGCAGAACATCCCGTTGCTGGAGCGGTTCGTATCCATTTCCCTGGAAAAATTCATCAACCTGCCGGCCAATCTGATCGACCGGGAAATTACGGCCATGTTGCGGCAGGTCCTCAAATCGTGCCGATTTGCCCGGTTCAGCCTGATGAGACTGACCAGCAAGACCGTTGCGTGCGCCACCCATGTTGCCTGCGGGGACGGGATTGTAGCGGCGCCGGATAAACTTACGCTCAGGGAGAGCTTTCCCTGGACTGGCGAAAATCTCTTGAATGGAAATGTTGTCTGCTTCTCCAGTCTTACCGAATTGCCTTTGCAGGCGGCGGTCGACAGGCGGCACTACGAGGCTATGGGGGTACAATCGTCCCTGGCAATACCGATCTATATCGGCGGCTCAGTGGAATTCTTCATTAGTGCTCATCAGGTGCGCGACAGGCAGGTCTGGAGCAAGGAATCCATTTCACTGCTGCGCCTGCTGGGCGAGGTTTTCGTAAATGCCCTGAGCAGTCGCCACGACACGCGGAGGGCGGAAGTATGGATTCGGTTCGAGCAGCTCATCTCTGAGCTGTCGGTCAAATTTATCAACGTACCGACAGAGGATGTCCACCGGGAAGTCGTTCTCGCCATGGACCCGGTCCGGGAAATGTTTCAGTTTGATCGTCTCGGACTGCTGACCATCTCCTCCGACAAAAAAGAGGTCCAGGTCACTCACGCCTCCTATGCCAAGGGAGTTAGCCCGCTCTCGGAGAAAGACAATGTCGGGCAGATGTTCCCCTGGGCGATGGAGAAACTGCTTCGCGGGGAAATAGTTTATTTCACTTCCCTGGACGATTTGCCCGAGGAGGCCGCTGTTGACAGGCGAAGCTGGCATGGATTGGGGGTCAAGGCAAACTTCACGGTACCCATTTATGTAGCCGGTTCCGTTGAATATCTCATCGCCGCCTCTCACATCCATACCTCCCACAACATGGACCTGGGGCTCCTGACCCGGCTGCGCCTGCTGGGGGAGATATTCGCGAATGCCCTCGTCCGCTGCAAGGTGGAAGCGGCGCAGCGCGCATCCTGGGATGAAATCCAGCGGCTGAAGGACAAACTGCAGCTGGAAACGGAATATCTTGACTCAGAGCTTTCCTGCCGTCGGCAACATGAAAAAATCATCGGCAAGAGTAATGCCCTTATCAGAACGCTGGTGCAGATGGAACAGGTTGCGCCGACTGGCTCGACGGTGCTCATCTGCGGCGAGACTGGCACCGGCAAGGAACTCGTCGCTCGGGAGATCCACAGTCTCAGCCAACGCCGGAACAGGATCATGGTAACGGTGAACTGCGCGTCGCTGCCGGCCGCCCTGGTGGAAAGTGAGCTGTTTGGACGCGAGAAGGGGGCATACACCGGGGCATTGACGCGGCAGGAAGGGCGCTTCGAATTGGCCGACGGGGGAACGATTTTTCTCGACGAGATCGCTGAAATGTCGCTGGATCTCCAGGCTAAGCTCCTGCGGGTGTTGCAGGAGGGGCAGTTTGAGCGGCTTGGGAGCACCAAAACGATCCAGGTTGATGTGAGGGTGATCGCCGCCACCAATCGCAATCTTGTCGAAGAGGTCAAGAAGGGGAGGTTCAGGGAGGACCTATTCTACCGGCTGAATGTCTTTCAGATCGTAGTTCCGCCGCTCCGTGAGCGGATTGAGGATATTCCCCTCCTAGTTTGGGCCTTTGTCAAAGAGTTCGGGGATAAGATGGGGAAAAAAATCAACAAGGTATCAAAACAGGATATGACAGTCCTCCAGCGCCACTCATGGCCAGGCAACGTCCGTGAATTGCGAAACGTCATCGAGCATGCCGTCATCGTCAGCTCCGGTGACAAGCTGCAGGTGCTGCTGCCGGAAAATACCGGGGGGAAAACAGCCGGCATCCTGACACTGGAAGAGTGCGAAGCCAGACACATCCGTGAAGCCCTGCGACTGACC
>JANXYN010000109.1 GCA_025356035.1 Geobacteraceae bacterium | reverse complement strand
GCATAATGAGGTGTGGAAAAGCGAAAAAAGGCGTGCCGTTTCCGGCACGCCTTTTTTCGCGGGGTACTTCTGCCTGATTAGCCCATTGCCAAACGCCAGACAAAGCGGAGCGAGACGCCGCCTATTACGTAGTCGACGGCGATGCTGTCGGCGGTGTACGTGCCAGGAGTGGCACCCATAAACTTCCACGGGTGATTGAATTGGCTGATGGAGGTTGGCGCTGCATTTGCTGCTGTTTGATAGCGATCTTCAAGTTGGCCTCCGAAATAACCCGATATGGAGATCGCCGAATTATTGAGCGCCTTGTTGACCCCTGCCTGGTCTGCTACCTTCACGTAGGTACTCGCATTATATTCATACCACTCAAGCTCGATTTTCGTGATGGTGTCACTGCCGTCGGTGGTGACCATAATTCTCGGCACATAGTAGAGAGGACGATTTCCTGCACCCACCGGATTGGCAACACCCAGGTCGAACTGGGCCAAGGTGGTATAAGAGGATCCCTCTTTCTTTTTCAGCAGCCAGAGGCCGCCCGTGATGGGGGTCATGATCCGGGAACTGTCGCCGGTAACGAAGTTGTACATTATGCTTGTGCTGTCATTGCGGGCATAGAAGTTAGTGGCATTGTTAGTTGAATATCCGCTGCTGGTAATTGGGGTGCCTGAGCCGTACGTTATGCCATTGGCCGTGACATCGGACGGCGGATAGAGCTCCACATTTACGGCGTCGCTGCTTACTTGTGCGAAGGTCGGGTTGGTTATGTTGTTGGTGCCGAGGTAGATTTGGTAACCGGCATAGGTATAAGTTGCCGGATCCGACCATGTGTTTTTGATGCTGGCCGGAACGTCAGCCCAGCCGAAACCGGGCTGTAGCTCGTAGTAGACGCCGTTGACCGGATCGTAGTTCATGTAGACGTTCTTGATATTTTTCAGTAGGTCGTCGTTCTTGGCGATCTGTTGCAGCTGCTCAAGAGAGAGACTGTAGGTGCCTGCATTGGCAATGCTCTTGGAGGAAAGGGCCTCGTCACCGGTCTGGGCAATATTTCCCAGGTCGATGTTGCTGGTGGAGCTGCCGATCGGCATCCGGAGGAGACTTCCCTGTGTATCACTCAGGGCGATGTAGCCGACAATCTGGGAGGCTTTTGGGGCTTGTGAGTTGATCAACAGCAGGATCCAGTCCACATCATAGAGCTGACCCTGGTGACTGACCTGTTTATCCAAGTTGAGGGAGAAGGTGCCGTCGGCATTTATCTGCACCTCTTTTTTGTAGCTAAAGTTGCCGGAAGAAATGTCACCGTTTACGGTGGGGAGCGCCCAAACCTTGTCAACCGTTGGAGCGAACCCAGCAAAAGCCTGGCGCGGTCCGAGGCTGGCAAGCATTCGCTGCAACGAGTAGCGGGAGGCAAAGACAGAGTAGCCTGCGTCGACCTTGCCGGAGATACAGGCTTTGGCACCTGTGGCGACGGGAGCAGAAGAACTGCTGCTGCATGAGGTGAGAATCGTTAGCGCGATGAGGGCCAGGAAGTAGAGAAGCTTCAGATTACGTTTCATACGTGTCCTCCCAAAGGGTGGTAGTTACATGCTTGAAAGTTATCGGTAGTCGCATAGGAATACTTTAATTGTTATTTCTAGCACGCTAGCTGCCAAAATATTTCCAGGACGATTTTCTTGACAGGGGAGAGAGATGGGGGTAGTTTAGGTGCGGTTAATGGAGGATGGGATGGTTCGATCCATACCGAGTTTGAAGCCGTCTTTGCCTGTATATTACCGGTGGGGCGGCTTTTTTGCTTTTGTGAGAAAGAAGCCATGCAGATCCTCCACCTAGCCCAGATCCAGTTCACCGCCGATGATGTTGTCTTCAGGGAATCGGCCGTGACCAAGGTGATCGGCATTCTCCTGTTTCTGGCGGCAGCTGTGGCCATCTGTGCCGCGTGGTACCTGGGGAAGATTCCCTGGTTTGTTCCCCTGTTCAGTGCTTCGTTCCTTCTCCTCTTTGCCTGGCTGAGCGCCCTTTCGCTGCGCAAGGTATTCCGCCCCGAAAACTGGCTACTGGCCTGCAATAACCAGCGGCTACTGATCAAGTTCCGTTCTTATCTGAACAGCCACTTTCCCGCCACCGACCCGCAGGTGTTGATGCTCGATCTGGCGGCAGTGGCGGCAGTACGCGAGGCGTGGCTCGATGTGTCATTCCGGCAGCAACGCCAGGGATCGGAACAAAGCCGGGTCAGGTTTCTCGATATCATGGTCAGGAACGCCGACTTGACAGCGCTGCGGGAGCGCCTGGAAGTTCGGGGACGTTTCTCAAAATGCATAATAATGTCAGATTGATCAAAACAACTTATTCTCAGGTAAAATTGTCGACCGCACATTCATCCCGGAGGTAACTGCCATGCTTGAAGCTGCTCAACAGAGACTCGCAAGACTTGCAACATTGTTCTGCCTTCTGTCGGTTTTTGCCGCCGGCGCCGTTTGTTCCCCGTCGTCCGCATATGCATTGGCCAAGGGGCAGACCGTCTATGTGCCGGTCTATGCCAACGTTTTTACCGCGCCCAAGGCCATCCCATTCAGCCTGGCGACCATTCTGAGCATCAGAAACACCGACCTTGTCCACCCAATAACGATCGTCACGGCCGATTATTACGATACAAAAGGCAAGCTGCTGAAGCGGTATTACCCGAAACCGATTGTCTTGGCACCGCTAGAATCGACCTATTTGTACATTTCGGAACAGGAGGCCAGCGGTGGCGTCGGCGCAAATTTTATCGTCAAATGGAGTGCCGACCGAGAGGTGAACGTGCCGATCATCGAGTCGGTGATGATCGGCGCCAAATCAGGACAGGGGATCTCGTTTGTCAGCCCGGGCCAGGTGCTCGAAGAAAGCGGGAAATAGATTGCCTTGCCCCGGATTCCCTGGATTTCCTCAAAGGCTGAACAACGCGGCACGGAGGGAAGGGTTTGTGGCCCTGGCGGTTGCCGAATGAGGTTTCTCCACCTCTCACCGCCGCTATTCCCTTGACATTTCCCCCGCCTCTTGTTTGGTTCGCAGCCTTCAGCCTTCAGCCTTCAGCCTTCAGCCTTCAGCCTTCAGCCTTCAGCCTTCAGCCCGTCTTTCCAGATGATTTTCTTCACAGGGGAGGGAGCTGGGGATAATCTTGTTGCGATTAATGTAGGATGGGATGGTTCGAACTATCCCGAGTCTGAAGCCGCCTGTGCCGGGATTTTACCGGTAGGGCGGCTTTTTGCTTTTGTAGAAGAGAAACGGCATTCTGACTGGGGCGATGGACGGGAATTCGGGAGGTGAAGAACTTCCTTTGTTCATTAGGAATATACAGTATCTGTCTCCGATTTCTTCGGATTTCTTGGTGAAATCCGTTTGAAAAATGTATATTTATTAAATGCGCTAAAACAGTAACTTGTCGATAATGCGAAAGTTTGACTATGTTTTGCATGCAGGTGGCTTGACAAACAATAGACAATATATATGCTAGATTAAAATACACAAATCAAAATGCCAAGCCTTGAGCGATCAGGGTAAGGTCAATACCCAGCAAATCCTAATCAGGAGGAAGGCTATGCCCAAGGAACATCGCTTTTCGGTTAAGATGCTGTCTAAGATAAAGTTTTGGCGCAAGCCGGTAAAACCTACTCTGCGCTTGTCCAAAGCCGCACTCGAAACCCCTCTGCCTAATGGGTTCCTGCATGACATTCGCGATTTCTTGACTCGCCGTGGTCACTGGAAAGGTCATACCATCGATTCGGCAGAGTTATTCATGGCGATTCCGGCCCCGGGGGTAAGTACTCAGGATCCTCTGCCCGCGGTGATCGGCTTTGATGAGCCTGTTTTTACGTCACTGGGGTTTGGAATGGAGGGGGTCAAGGATGGTGTAGTCAAGTACTCCAAAGGGATATGCGAAATTCATGACAGCGACGCTCAATGCAATACCTACATGTGCATCACCCAGGTTACCAAGCCGGGCGTCACGCCACGCCAAAGCGCCGAATTATCCGTCGTTGCGGAGACCTGTTATGCAAGTCACTGCAAAAACAATATGTGCGGAACCAACTCTTGCTCGTCACAACTTTGTAGCACTCAGAGGTGCATATTTCATGATTGCTCAGATCACCTCTGTTCAGAGCAAAATAGCGTCGCCTTCACCTCCGAACTTGACATTCACTGGAAGCATCCCTTTGTCCAGGAGCTGGGTCGATACTTTGGAGTAGACATGAGTAAAGATCTGGCGACAGCAGTGATGCATTATGTGGGAAGGAATATGTTCGACGAGTCGGCCAGATGATTTCTTCATCGTGGAAAAAGTCACGGTATGTTACTGCTATCGAGGTAGAGTCAACCGATACGCTGCTGCTATTTGCCGGATTTGCAGGGCGGCTGGTAGAAGTGCCCAAGGCCTACCGACAGGCGGCCTATGACCTCCTCGAAGCACCTAACACGTCGGACACCTCCAGGCACATCACCTTGCATAAGATCTTTCGTGAGCAGGCGGTAATCATACCGGAAGAGTTTGACGAACTGGATTATTTGAGGCAGCAGCACGAACAGGCGAAATTTGTCCCCACGGGTGTGCTCAGCCTGACGATCTGCCCCACCCTGAATTGTAATTTCCGGTGCAGCTACTGTTACCAGCATCATCCTGCCGGGATCATGGCGCAGGAGATCCAGGATCGGATTGTCAGATACGTGAAGGGATATTCTCCTCCGCTGGAAAAGCTTTTCGTGACCTGGTTCGGCGGCGAGGCTCTTCTGGAACTCCCGGTCATCGAACGCCTGACTGAGCGTTTCCTGGCCTCTCCCACCGACTATAACGCCTCCATCATCACCAATGGATCGCTACTTTCGGCCAAGGTCAGCAAACGGTTGCTGGACCTGCGTGTAACCTGGGCTCAGATCACCCTCGACGGGCCTCGTGAAGTCCATGACAGCCGGCGTCCGATGGCAGGCAAACATCCTAGCTTCGACAGAATACTTGGCAACATTGCTGAAGCCGATCCCAATTTTACGATCACGATTCGAGTTAACGTAGACCAGAGAAATGTCGATGTCATGCCAAAGCTGTTCGATCAACTGGATAACGCCGGATTGCTCGGGCGAGTAACGGTCTACTTTGCATCGGTCACCCCGTATACCAACGTGTGCGCCGACGTAACGGACCATTGCATGACAGGGCAATCCTGGGCCAGAGTGGAGTCACCATTACAGCTGTTGGCGCTGAACAGGGGGTATGGGGAGCCCGGCTTGCCGCGCGCCCGACGCAATGTCTGTCTGGCGGACCGGGCTTCCGCCATGGTGATCGTGCCATCGGGTCTGATTTTTAAGTGCTGGAACGATGTTACGGATCCATCACAGGCCATTTTTGATCTTTCCCGGGATAAGCGCACTCCTACTATGGAGGAAAACCTTACGCGGTGGTTGGACTGGGGACCGTTTAATTTCCAGGACTGCGAAGCGTGCACGCTCCTGCCGGTATGTATGGGTGGATGCCCGCACGTCAGTATCGGTCAGGGGCGGGGAGCCTGCAAGGAGCTTAAGCACAATCTCAAGGAAACGATTCTGCTGCATTACCTCGGTCAAAAACGTAAGCAAGCCTCCAGGCAATTGGTAGAAATACTTGAACAGCGTGCGCCGAAGAACTTCGACTCTCTTTCCCCATCGTAATCACTAACACTCCCTCCTTATCGTGGTCTCCTTTTTTGCATCAGCACGTCCGAATGTTCCTTCCTGTTAGTAAGAATGTTTGTCCTTTCGAATTGATGAGCCGATACGATCCTAGAATTCATGAGAGATCCGAAGCACTGGCATAAGAGGGCATGAGCTTTGCCCGGCCTTTCCCTTACCGCCGCTATTCCCTTGACATACCCCCCGCCTCTTGTTTGGTTCGCAGCCTTCAGCCTTCAGCCTTCAGCCTTCAGCCTTCAGCCCGTCTTTCTAAGATGATTTTCTTGACAGGGGAGAGAGATGGGGTTAGTTTGGTGGCGATTAATGGAGGATAGGATGGTTCGATCCATACCGAGTTTACAGCCGCCTATGCCGGGATTTTACCGGTGGGGCGGTTTTTTGCTTTTCTGTGGGAAAATAGCATTCTGTCCGGGTTCATTGGGCGGGAATTTGAGAGGAAGACTTACGGCAAGCATATGATAATGTCTGACATTACGGTCGTAAGCAGAGAACAATTTTGTATGAATTATGGTAGTTGATAAAGGATGGTTCTGAATGGATAAATTACAAATCAATATATCAAATCCTGTCGCACAATGGCGATTTACGCACCCCACTGTCTTTGCAGATTATTCTGGTATTGTAAGAGTAGTGAGTCTGTCGGTGTTGTTATTGATAGGATGGCTCGACTACATTACAGGATACGAGTTTGGGTTTTTCATCTTCTACTTTATTCCGGTGGCAATCGCAGCTTGGTATTGTGGCCCCAAAGACGGGATATGTATCGCCATTGCCTCTGCTGTCTGCTGGTATTTTTCGGATCGTTTAACCCATCATCCCTATTCTCGTGCCTATTTCGTTTACTGGGAGATGTTTATGCGGCTGATCTCTTTCCTGACAACGGCCATGACCCTTTCAAAAATCCGGAACTTAGCAGGCCGTTGAAAAACTTCTTTGTATGAGTGGTTTTTCTTCCTGTTACGTATTTTTTCAACCGTTTTCTTCGTTCAGCGTGGCATTTGCTCTTTGAAATCCTTGTTCGTTGCTTCGATTCC
>JANXYN010000100.1 GCA_025356035.1 Geobacteraceae bacterium | reverse complement strand
TTCGTGGGCAATGCCGGCTACCAGCTCGCCGAGGGAGGCAAGTTTTTCCGAGCGGATCAACTGGGCCTGAATGTTGGTCAATTCCCGCGTCCGTTCCGCAACTTTCACCTCGAGCCTTTTCCCCCACTCTTCCAGTTCATTGCGTGCCTTCATCAGGTTTTGCGACATGATGTTGAACGAGCTGGCCAGTTCTCCCAGTTCATCGTTGGAGGTAAACTTGACCCCGCTCCCCAGCTCACCCTGCGCGAGTTTCTGGGTATGCTTGAGCAGCTGCTTTACCGGGGAATTGACGAATTTCTGCATGAAGATGGCCATGGAAAAGGAGATGAGGATGAGGAGAATGGCGGTGAGGATGATTATTTTGTTGCGGTACGCTATCAGCTGGGCATTCATCTCCTCCAGAGAGACGATGATGTCGAGGATACCCAACACCTTGAAACTTGCCGGGTGAAAATGGCAGCTGGCGGCGGAACAGCTCTCTTCGTTGTAAATTGCCTTGGCCAAGCCGAGGACCTGTTTCCCCTCGGTCGTATAAAACAACCGGCTTCGGTTCATGGATGAGGCGTGGAGTACGGGATCCTTGCTGGCATGGCACATATTGCAGGCTGCGGCCTGTTTGTCCAGCATGGTGCCGATTTCAGTGTCATCGGTGGAAAAGATGATGTGGCCGTTTTTATTGATCATCCGGATCCGCTCGATCCCATGCTGACTTCCCACCTCATGGACCATCTGATAGACCCGTGTCCGGTCGTCCTCCAGCATCTGGTGGTGAGTGGTGCGGATGATGGTATCGCTCTGTTTGTCCACGCCTGCCACGGCTTCGGCAAGAAGCAGTTTCTTCATGGTGGAAATATTGAGATAGGCGAAGAGGGCAATGGTAACCAGCAGAACGATACTTGTGGATAACAGCAACTTTGAGACGAGTTTCAGGTTCACTGAAGGTCCTTGGCTTCGATCCGATGGATTGCAAGAGATTAGGCGGTAAAAATTAGATAGAGCTTACCCCCGTTCTGTTTGAGAGTCAAGGCCCGCTTTTTCCGGCACCTGACAGGAAAGGTGAGACGGTGCGGTTCGATATATTGACTTTGAACCGGCAAGTGGGGTAATATTTTGCGATAAAGTCATAGAAGTTAAGGGGATACTATTCATAACCATGTCACCAAAGCGATGAACAGCGCCCTGACGGTTGATGTGGAGGAGTGGTACCACGTCTGTGGGGCTGCCGGAGGGGAGCCTCTGCCTCGGCGGGCACGGCAAAACATTGAAAAACTGCTTGCCCTGCTGGCTGACCGGAGGGTAAAGGGGACGTTTTTTGTGCTTGGCTCCCTTGCGGCAGAGGAGCCGACCCTGGTCCCCGTGATCGCCGCCGCTGGCCACGAGATTGCGTCCCACGGGTATTCCCATCGGCTGGTGACGGAACTTGGTCCCCGGCTCTTCCGCGACGAAATCAGGAGGACCGGCGAGCTTCTGGAGCGGCAAGCGGGGGAGCGCCCGGTCGGGTTTAGGGCGCCTCAATGGTCGCTGTCGCTGAAAGCCACCCCGTGGGCCTTTGAGATCTTGCGGGAAGAGGGGTATCGCTACGACTCCAGTCTGAACCCGCTCCCTTTTGTCGGGGAGCGGCGGGGTCCCCGCTTGCCATTCATTGTGCAGACGGCTGCCGGTTCCCTGCTTGAAATTCCGCCGATGGTAACCCCCTCTCCCCTTGGCAACCTCCCCACCGGTGGTGGCTGGGGGTTCAGGTTGTTCCCACTAGCCACAATCAGCGGCACCATCGGGAGGTTGGCCAAAGATGGGGCGCCGGCGGTGCTCTTTGTCCACCCCCGTGAGCTTGACCCGGCCGGGCCGCGTCTCAGACTCAGCGCATTGCGCGCTTTTGCTGCCTATGGAACCAGAACTGATGCTACCCAACGGCTGAGCTACCTGCTGCAGCGTTTCAGCTTTGCGCCGTTGCGGGATATGGTTGAAACGTGGGAATCTGCATAATAATACCGGCGTATAACGCCGACAACAGCATAACGGCAGTGGTTGAAGAACTGCTGCAGTTCAACATCCCCCTGCTGGTCGTCGATGACGGCTCAACAGATACCACCGCAGCCCGTGTCGAGCGGCTGCCGGCGAATTTGCTCCGGCACCGGGCCAATCAGGGGAAGGGCGCTGCCCTGAAAAGCGGTTTTGCCTGGGCGCTGCAGCATGGTTTTGCCGGGGTGGTTACCATTGACGCCGATGGCCAGCATGATATCTCGGCCATCCCTTTGCTGATTGCCACCGCCAGGGGACGGGGGTGTGACATTCTGCTCGCCTCCCGCTATGCCCAGTTTGAGCAAATGGCCGGTCTGCGCCGCTGGTGGAACCGGTTTGGTGCCTGGTGCATGCGGAAACTGACCGGCTTCGACATTAGCGACAGCCAGTCGGGGTTCCGCTACTATTCGGCGCGGCTGTTGCGCGGTGTTTCGCTCGTGGCCAACGGCTACCATCTGGAGATGGAGGTCCTGCTCAAGGCATGGCGGGGCGGCTATCAGGTCGGTTCCGTGCCGGTGGCGGCGCGGGTGGCGGATGGACGGGCCACCAGTCATTACCGGCCGGTGAGGGACACGTGGCAGATCTGCATGACATTCCTGCGGTACATGTGATTATTAGTCCCATAGGACCGATGGGACGTATTAGACCTATAAAGTGAGCCTTCAATGTTGCAGAGCATAAAAAACTACACCACGGAAAAGATCGTTTCGCTCCTGCTCAGCATGGCGGGGAACGCCTCCAATGAGAATCTGGTGCGGATGACCTACCTGATGGAACTAATTCCGAAAAAGGACTACTACCGCGACCGGATCAGGTGGATCCGCCAGCTGATCCGCGACAATCATCCGAGCATCGAGTTTCCGCGGCGGATACTGAGGGACATTCATCCCAACCAGCGGGACAAGTGGATCACCAACCTGGCGGTCAACCATCTCCTCGTCGGGACCAACAAGCGCAAGGCCTGGGCCGAGCGGGAAGGGTACTACCCCCCATCGACCGTGGTCATCAGCCCCACCATGCGCTGCAACCTCGACTGCTACGGCTGCTATGCCGGTGACTACGGGCGGTCGCTGGAGCTCTCCCGTGACGAGATCGATTCGGTGCTCGTCCAGATGAAGGAGATGGGGGTCTACTTCGCAGTCATCTCCGGCGGCGAGCCCTTTTTTAAGGAAGACATCTTCGAGGTCTTCAAGCGGCACTCGGACATGGCGTTTCTGGTCTTTACCCACGGCGGACTCATCGATGAACAGATGGTAGCGCGGCTGGTGGAGGTGGGTAACGTGATGCCCGCCTTTTCCCTCGAAGGGAACGAACAGCAGACCGACGCCCGTCGTGGTCCCGGCCACTTCCGGAAGGTGATGCGCGCCATGGATCTCATGCGTGAGGCAGGGCTCTCCTTCTGCGGTTCCTTTACCCAGACCAGCCGGAACACCGCAACTATCACCGACAGCAGCTTTATCGACATGCTGGTGGCCAAGGGGTGTTTTGCCCTTTGGCTCTTCGCCTACGTGCCGGTCGGGCGAAAGCCCGACCTGGCTCTGATGCCGACGCCAGAGCAGCGTGACCAGCTGCGGCGGAGCACCGCCGAGTTTCGTGCCTCAAAACCGATGCTGTTCGTGGATTTCTGGAACGACGGTCCCATCATCAGTGGCTGCATCGCCGGCGGCCGCAAATATTTCCACGTTAACGCCAACGGTGACATCGAGCCATGCGTGTTCTGTCATTTCGCCGTGGACAATATCCGTCGGACCACGCTACGGGAAGCGCTGAACTCCCCCCTGTTCCAGCGAATCAGGGCGAAGCAGGATGAGCACGACAACCTGTTGCGCCCCTGCATGCTCATCGACCATCCAGCGACTGGGCGGGAGCTGTTTCAGGCCGAGGGGGCTTATCCGACCCATGACGGGGCGGAGGAGCTGTTCACTGGCCTGGCTGCAGACATGGATGATTACGCCGGCCGTTATGGGGCGATTGCCGACCCGGCCTGGACCAGGGAGTTTGGCGCAGAGGGGCGCCGACAAAAGCTCGCCGGGGAAAAGAAGGGATGAGGGTGCTGCTGGTCAATCCCCCGTCGGCGGGGGTCTTTGCCACTTTTGGCCTCAGTCTGCCGCCAATGGGTTTGCTTTACCTTGCAGCAGCTCTGGAACAGGCCGGTCACCAGGTTGTCATCAAAGACCTGCAGGTGGAGCCAGCCGGGCTCACTACTGCCGAGCTGATGGCCGCCGATCTGGTCGGGATCACTGCCGACACCACCCGGATTACCAAGGCGCTCCGCATTGCACGTCAGGCGACAGGGCTCGGGAAAACGGTGGTGATGGGCGGCCCCCACCCGCAGTTCACCGCGGCAGAGATTTTGGCAACGGGTCATGTCCATTACATTATCAAGGGGGAAGGGGAATTGACCTTTCCCCGGCTGCTGACCGCGCTGGAGCATGACAGCGCCGCCCCCCTCCCGGCGGGCATTATCTGCATGCAGGATGGGGAGCTGGTGGAGACCGCCGATGCTGAAAAACCGGACGTGGAGCAGCTTCCCCTGCCGGCCCGGCATCTGGTGGATCTGCATCGCTACAGTGCAACCGTGGCGGGGCGCAAACTCACCCCGGTGGTTACCAGCCGCGGCTGCCCCAGCGGCTGCTCGTTTTGCTCGTCATCCAGTTTTTTCGGCCGTGGCTGGCGCAGCAGAAGTGCCCAGTCGGTGCTGGCAGAGCTTGACGTCCTTTGCCAGCGGGACGGCTTCCGGGCAGTGGCCTTTATGGACGACAATTTCACCCTGGCGCCCCAGCGGGTGGTGGAAATCGCAGACGGGATCAGGTCCCGCGGTTATGATCTCAAGTGGTGGAACTTCTCCCGGGTCGACACCATTGTCCGCAATCCGGCAATGGTGGAGGCCATGGCCGCCGCCGGTTCCAGCATGGTCTATCTGGGGATCGAGAGCGGCAGTAACGAGACTCTCCAGGGGCTCGGCAAGAACAGCCTTGCCGGAGAGGCAAAGAGGGCGGTGGAGCTCCTCCAGGGGAACGGTATCGAGGTGTATGCCAGCTACATCATCGGCAATCTCAATGAGCGCCGGCAGGACGTGGCAGCGACCATCGACCTGGCGGTGCGCCTTAACAGCAATGTGGCGCAGTTCTCGATTCTTACTCCGTATCCCGGCACCATCCTGTATGAGGAGTTGCAGGGGCGGATCTTTAGCAGGCGCTGGAAATTTTACGACGGTCTCCACCTGGTGTTTCGCCACCCTCGGATCAACCGGCACCTGCTCCAGTTTCTCCTGATCAAGGCGTATCTCAGGTTCTATCGGCGTTCAGCCAAAGCGGTGGCGGATTTCAAGGCGGTCGGTAAGAGCCAGGGGGTAAGCGTCCGCAAGGTGTTCGCCTGCGTGCGGGAATTGTTGTTTTAAGCAAAAAACGGCTTTCACCACGGAGACACTGAGAACACGGAGGAAAGGCAACATCTTAATAACGGGGATATTCAGGATAAACAGGATTAAAACCCTTTTGATTCGACATACCCAAAATAGATTTTGTCATTTATCTTGAATATCCCAGTTAGTTCAAGGCCCTATTGTTTTTAGTTCGGGGTCTATGTGGCGGAATTGTATTTTAAGCATAACCGAAGAGCGTGAAACATGGCACTCTACAGTAACCTGAATCTGTTTTTCATCAACCTCTTCACCCTGCTGGTGCCGCGCTTTCTCCATCCACCTTTTGCCTTGTTCTGGGGGGGGCTGTTTTACCTGCTCCTGCCGGGGAAGCGGCGCGGCATCCGGGCCAACTTGCGGGTCGTGACCGGTAGCAGGAAGGTGGAGCGGCTGGTCTTTGCCACCTTTTACAAGTTTGGCCGGAACTGGGCCGACATCATGTTGATGATGCGCCTCTCCGGCAAACAGCTGGATGCACTGTTCGGCAGGGTGGCCGGTGGCGAGCGGCTTCAAGATGCACTAGCCAGAGGAAATGGCGCCATTCTCATCTCCCTCCATTTGGGCAACTGGGAGCTCGGCGGAGTGGGGCTGGTGGAGCGAGGCTACAAACTCAACGTCCTCACCTTTCGGGAGCCGGAGGACCGTCTCAATGCGGCGCGCGAGGAGGCGCGGAACCGGCGGGGGATCAACTTCATCTATGTGGACCGGGACGACGGCTCGCCGCTGGCGGTCATCGAGGCAGTCAATGCATTGCGCCGCAACGAGGTGCTGGCCCTTCTCGGCGAGCGGGATGGTTCGTCCCATACCCTCAGCCTCGATTTTTTCGGCAGGCCGACCGCGATCCCGGTCGGGGCCGCCTATCTGGCCCTGGCTACCGGAGCGCCGATAATCCCATCCTTTGTGGTGCTCGAGGGAGGACGCTACGCCACCATCATGGAAGAGCCGATGTATCTAAATGGCGGGCACAGCCGCCATGCTGCAGCAGTCCGGCAAGGTACCGAGCGGCTGCTGCGCATCTTTGAAACCTATATCAGGGCCTATCCGGACCAGTGGTACAATTTTTTCGACTACTGGGGTAAGGAAGAGAAGGAGAAGGAATAACGCAATGACTGAAGAGATGATCGGCAAGGTAAAACAGATGATAATCGGCAGCCTGCGCATCGAGGGGATGACGCCGGCCGATATCGACAGCGATGCCCCCCTGTTTGGCGCCGGCCTGGGACTAGATTCCATCGATGCCCTCCAGTTGGTGGTGGCGATGGAAAAGGAGTTCGGGGTAGTGGTGCCTGACGCGGCCACCGGTACCACCGTTTTCCAGTCGGTGCGGACCATGGCCGCCTATATCATGGAACAGAAGAAATGAGGCTCCTGCTGGTCGTACCGGGGTGGCCGAAGGGGAGGCTCTGGGGGGAACTGGGGTTCAAATTCCCCTCCCTTTCCCTGGCCGCCCTGGCGGCGGTTACTCCACCCTCCTGGGGGGTGGAACTCTGCGACGAGAACATCGAGCGGCTCGATGCCACCGTGGAAGCAGACCTGGTAGCGATTACCGCCATGACTCCCCAGGCACCGCGCCTACGAGATCGCTGCCCGGTTTCGTGCCAGGGGGACTACCGTGGTGATGGGAGGCTTCCATGCCAGCAACCTCCCGGACGAAGCGCTCGCCCATTTGGATGCCGTGGTGATCGGCGAGGGGGAGGAGGTCTGGCCCCGACTGTTGGCCGATTTTGAGCAACGGCGGCTGCAGCGGACCTATCGTGCCGACGGCCTGCTCGACATGGCGCAGATCCCGGTTGCGGGCCGGCAGATATTCGACGGCAAGGGGTTTCTTCTTACCAGTTCCCTCCAGACTACCCGCGGCTGCCCCCATGATTGCGAATTCTGTTCGGTTACCTCCTTTTACGGGCGCAAATACCGAGAACGGCCGGTGGAAGACGTTCTAGCCGAACTGGAACTGCTGCGTAAGCGGAGTTCCTTTGCCTTTTTTGTCGATGACAACCTGGTGGCCGATCGCCGCTACTCCCTGGCGCTGTTCGCCGGCATGAAAGGGATGGGGTTCAAGTGGTTTTCCCACGCACCGATCGATTTCGGTCGCGACCCCGAATTCTTGCAGGCAGCCGGTGAGGCCGGCTGCATCGGGATGTTTGTCGGCTTTGAATCATTGAACCAGCAGGCGCTGGCCGCCATGGGGAAGGTGACCAACCGGGCCGCCAGTTACCTGGATGACGCCAAGGCCTTTCGTGACCATGGCATCGGCATACTGGGCTCGTTCGTTCTCGGCATCGATGGCGATACGCCGGCTATCTTCCCGGAGATTCTCCGTTTCTGTGAGGATGCGCGGCTGGAAGCTGCGATCTTCCCCATTCTTACCCCCTATCCCGGTACTACCGTACGCAAACGGTTGCTGCGGGAAGGGCGGATTACCTCAAATGTCTGGCAGGACTATGACATGGGGCACGTCACCTTCCGCCCTGTCGGCATGACTGCCGCGGAACTGCAGGCAGGGCACGACTGGCTCAATCGTTCCTTTTACTCCTTCCCCTCCATGTATACACGGATCTTCAAGCTGCATCGTTCGTTGCAGGTCTTTGGCCCGATGAACTTCGGCTTCCGTCGCGCCATCCGTCGGGTGGCCAAGGAGGGGTTACGAGCCTAGCGGGGGTGTTCACGAAATGAACTGTCTTATGTTCCCTGGCCAGCCGCTCGCCTTTGCCGGCAAGCTTCCGCAGGATGAGGATGGTGCTGCCATCGCCGAAATGGTGGCGCAGCGGGTGTTTCTTGATCTGGATACCCTTGCCTGGCTTGGCGAAGGAAGCACAGAGCAGGTAAAGCTCCAGCTCTACGGGGCGGCCATGAGCCTTTACCGGCTGCGCAAGCTGCGCCAGGAAGCGGTGATAGTTGATCTTGTGGCGGAGCACAGCATGGGGATTTATCCGGCCCTGGTTGCCAGCGGGGTGCTGCCGGAAGGGGAGGTGCTGGAGCTGACTTTTCGGACCGGTGTCTGTCTGGCGCGGCTGGGGAAGGTAAAAGAGTATGCCCTCGCTTGTGTGGTAGGGCTCAGCGAAGGGGTGCTGGCGCCACTATCTGCCACTTACGGCGTCTATATGGCCAATTACAATACCTCCCGGCACTTTCTGCTGGCCGGGGAACGTTCACGGATTGAACAGTTAGCGGCAGCGGCGCTCGCCGGTGGGGCCTTTTCTGCCCAGAGCTACCCCTGCGATGCGCCGCTCCATACCCCATTGATTGCCGAGATTGCCGGCCAGCTTCGGCAGATTGTAGCTGATTATAGCTATGCCGCGCCCCGCGTCCCGCTCATCAATCACATCGATCAGCGACCCTTGGCGGCCGGAGATATTGCTGAGTTTCTGTTGCGGGAGCTGACTTTGCCGGTCTACTGGGAGCGGACCTACCTGGCGCTACGGGAAGCGGGAGCCATCACGTTTATTGAGGCCGGGGCCGGTGAGGCCTTGAAGAAGTATAACCGCTGGATTGACAGCGAGGCTGGTCGATGAAATATCATGAAACCCGGACACGGGTGCGCTTTAACGAAGTGGATAGCTATCAGGTGGCCTGGCACGGCCACTATGTGGCGTGGCTGGAAGAGGGGCGCAACGATTTAGCCGGCTGTTTCGGTTTGGATGCCGCCCAGGTGATGGCAATGGGCTATCTGGCGCCGGTGGTGGCCCTCGATCTGAAATTCAAGCGACCGGCCCGATTCGGCGATGAGCTGCGGGTGTTGACCTCGCTGCAGCGGACCGACACCGCTTCGCTGCTGTTTGTCAGCCGGATAGTCGGCCCTGATGGGGTTGACGTTGCAACTGCCATGACGACCCATGTCATTACCGACCCTGGCGGGGTCATTCAATATCGGCTACCCCCCATTATCGCCGAGCGCCTTGGGCGACTCATGGCCTATCTGGAGTTGTGATGGAGATCCTGCTCATCTCGGTTAACCGCGAGCGCTACCCTTATCCTGTAGTCCCGCTGGGGCTCTCCTATCTGGCAGCCTCCCTCGGCGAGGCTGGACATCAGTTAAGACTGCTCGACCTCTGTTTCGCTGAGGAGCCACTGGCAGCAATCAAGGTGGCGTTGGCAGAGTCAGCACCCGCTGCGGTGGTTGTCTCAGTCAGGAACATTGACAACGTCACCTGGCCTAGCTCCGCTTCCTACCTTGCCGGCATCAAGGAAGTGGTTAGCGCCTGCCGCTGCGGGGCACCGGTGATCCTCGGCGGTTCCGGTTTTTCGCTGATGCCGGTGGAGCTTCTTGCCTTTCTCGATGGCGACTACGGCGTGGTCGGTGAGGGAGAAGAAGTGCTGCCTGAGCTTCTTGCCTGCATCGACCGCGGAGACCATCCGGCAAGCATCCCAGGGGTGCTCTGTCGAGGCGCGAAAGGCTATCTCCCGCTCAGGCCAGTGACCCTATTCAGGCGCCCCGACCGGCGCATGTTCCAGGTGGATCGCTACCATCGCGAAGGGGGGATGGCCAACCTCCAGACCAAGCGGGGCTGCCCGTTTTCTTGCAGTTACTGCACATACCCTCTGCTGGAAGGTCGGCAGGTGCGTCTGCGGCCGATAGCGGAGGTAGTTGAGGAGCTCCGTGAGCTGGTGGAGAGCTTTGGCGTGAGCTATGTCTACTTTGTGGACGATATCTTCAACTATCCGCTGGCATACGCCGAGGAGCTCTGCCGGGCCATGGCCCAGGAGCGGCTATCGGTCAACTGGTCGGCCTTCATCAATCCCCAGTTCGTCACCCCGGAGTTGTTTTCCCTGATGGCCGCTGCCGGCTGCGATGCCGTTGAATTCGGCAGCGACAGTGGTTCGCCGGCCATGCTGCAGTCACTCGGCAAGTCCTTTACCGTCGAGGATATCCGGATTGCCTCACGCCTCTGCCGGGAGGCGGGAATCGACTTTGCCCATTACATCCTGTTCGGCGGCCCCGGCGAATCGACGGCCACCGTGGAGGAGAGCTTTGTCCTTATGGACGAGATCAATCCCACCACGGTGATTGCCATGACCGGTATCCGTATCTATCCTGGGACCCCTCTCCATGCCAGGGCGCTGGCAGATGGGATCATAACCCCGGAGACACCGCTTTTGGAGCCGGTGTTCTATATTTCTCCGCCGATCAGAGAAACCCTCTGCGCCATGGTGACCGAAAAGGCTCTGCAGCGGCGGAACTGGGTGGCGCCAGGTTTGGCGTTGAACATGAGTGCCGAGATGTTGGAGCTACTACGCCAGTTGAAGTTCAAGGGACCCATGTGGAAGATGATGAAGATGATGGTACGGAATCGGGTCCACCCCCTATAGGGAGTGGCGAAAGGGCGTTCAACTATGGAATTCAAGGATCAGATCATTGTCGTAACCGGCGGCACCCGCGGTATCGGTCGGGCCATCTCCCTGCACTTTGCCCGCCAGGGGGGAAGGGTGATTGCTGCCTACCTGAAGAACGATGCCGCTGCTGCGGCCCTGGTTAAGGAAGCAGAAGGGCTTGCCGGTACGGTGGATGTGCTTAAGGCCGATGTCAGAACCGCCGAGGGGGCAGCGCTGCTGATGGATGTCGCGGCAAAGGAAACCGGCCATATCGACGTGTTGGTGAACAATGCCGGCATCATCCGCGATGTTTATCTGGCTATGATGTCCGATGCCGACTGGGACGAGGTGGTCCGCGGCAACCTCAATCCGCTGTTCCATTGCTGCAAGTGGGGAGTGCGGAAGATGATCGGCAGGAGGAGCGGAGTGATCGTCAACCTCGCCTCGGTTTCCGCCATCCTCGGCACGGCGGGACAGACCAACTATGCCGCCAGTAAAGGGGGGACCATCAGTTTTACCCGTTCCCTGGCCAGGGAAGTCGGCCCGCTTGGGATCCGGGTTAACGCGGTGGCGCCAGGAATCATCGAAACCGAAATGACGGCTACCATGAAGCGGGAAGCCATCGACAACATCGTCAGGATGACCAGCCTCGGCAGGGTCGGTACCGCCGCGGAAGTTGCCGAAGCGGTCGCCTTTCTTGCTTCGCCCCGGGCCGCCTATATCACCGGCCAGTGTCTGGTGGTGGATGGCGGGATCGCCTAGCAGGCTGTTGAAAAACTACTGCGGAGGCCATCTGCTGCGTTGCGCGGTACTCGCTCCCTCGCCTATCTACTTGATATGTCTCGGGCGCTGCGTTCCGTGCGCCTTGCAGCTGGCCTTCCTCGCTACGTTTTTCAACAGCCTGATAGTTGACAATAAATAGTGAAGCACCCCGGACGCAAAGTTTTAAACCGCCAGCTAAAGGTTTTCTTTGCGTTTTTTGCGTCATTGCGGTTAAAATAAAAGTTTGAAAAAAGCAACTTTCATTGCAAGCAAGGGCCCTGGTAGTTTCCTGCGGGATGAGTATGAAACGGAAAAGCATTGCCATAACCGGTCTCGGCATCTTCTGCGCTGCGGGGAAGGATCTCGCTTCCTTTACTGGTGCACTGCTGAGTGGGAAGAGCGCCATCGGCCCCATCGACCTGTTCGATGTCACCCCTTTTCCGGCCCGGCTTGGTGCTCAGGTGCGGGGGTATGATCCGGCAGATCATTTTGAGCGGCGGGATGCCGCACGGCTCAGCCGGGCTGACCAGTTCGGCATGATTGCTGCCGGTCAGGCCCTGGCGGAGAGCCGGGTTGGCGGTCACTATTCCCCCTATGATCTGGGGGTCTGCCTCGGTGCGGGTGCAGCTGGGATGTTCCATGCCGAGCAGTGGTTGCAATCGTCGCTCTCAGGGAGGCCAGGCCGGCCATCGCTGTTGCGTGGGCTACTCCCAGACCGAACTGCAACAACCATCGCGACGGTGTTCAATCTCGCCGGTTACCAGGGGAGTATCACCACCGCCTGCTCGTCATCGGCCACTGCCATTGGCTGGGGGGCGGACCTGGTCGCTACTGGTCGTCTGAAGGCAGTCCTCTGTGGTGGTTCCGATTCCCTCTCACTCCTCACTTTTGCCGGTTTCAATTCACTCAAGGTGGTGGACCCCCTCCCCTGTGCCCCGTTCAGCCTGGGACGGCAGGGGATTTCCTCGGGTGAAGGGGCCGCGTTCCTGGTGCTGGAGGAGGAAGCGGAGGCCAGAAAAAGGAGCACACACATCTACGGCTTTCTCCACGGCTATGGCGTTGCTGGCGAGGCATACCACATGACCGCCCCGGAACCGGCCGGCATGGAAGCCGCCCGGGTCATGACCCAGGCGCTGGAGTCAGCCGGCATTGCCAGTGAAGAGGTGGGATGGGTGAACGCTCACGGCACCGGTACGCCGCTCAATGACCAGGTTGAGGCAAAGGCTGTGCGGCTTGCCTTTGCCGGGCTGGCCAGCATGCCGCCACTGGTATCTACCAAAGGCCTGACCGGCCATTGTCTGGGCGCTGCCGGCGCAGTGGAGGCGGTGGCGACCATCGTCGCCCTCAATCACCGGACCATCCCTCAGACCCTCAATTTCCGCGGTCGCGATCCCGAATGTGACCTGGAGTTCTGCCACGGCGGCCCGCAACCGAGCCAGGCGCGGGTGGCCCTCTCCAACTCTTTTGCCTTTGGTGGCAACATTACCTCGCTGGTGCTGGGGATATGAATAACAACAGCAACGACATCGTCATAACCGGTCTTGCCGCCATTTCAGCGGCCGGGGTGGGGTTGGCTCCATTAGAGGAGACGCTTCGCACCGGCGTAAGCCGCTTGCAGCAGGTGCCGGAGGAGATTCTTGGGGAAACCGGTCACCTTTGGGGCAGGGCCGATTCCTTCAAGGTTACCGATTTCATGCCGCCTCTGAAGGCACGCAAATTCGACCGTTGCAGCCAGTTTGCCGTTGTCGCGGCCGGCATGGCTATCAAAGATGCCAGACTGGATCTGAAGGATCTTGATTTGCGGCGGGTGGGGATTTTGCTCGGCTGCGGGTTCGGTGGCATTGCCAACTCCGAGGAGTTCCTGCGCGGCTATTTCACTAACGGTATGGAGGGGCTGGCGCCGGTACTGTTTCCCAACACCGTGGCCAATGCTTCCGCCAGCAACGCCTCCATCGAGCTCGGCCTGCGGGGACCGAATGTTACCGTCGTCCAGCGCTTTTGTTCCGCCGAGTCGACTCTCCTCATGGCACAGCGTTTCCTCGAGGAGGACCGGGCCGATGTCATCCTGGTCGGCGGGGTTGACGAACTTACGCCCATGGTAATGAAGGGGTTCCAGGCGTTAGGCCAACTCCGGCGCCACGCTGCAGGCTTTGGCGAGGGGGCAGGAATGCTGGTGCTGGAAAAGCGTGGCCATGCCAGGGTGCGCGGTGCAGCTGTCAGGGCTACTCTGGGCGAGATCCGGACCATCGGCCTGATCCTCCCCGGACATGAACGGGAAGGGGCCGATCGGCTGCTGGGAGGGAAAGCGCCGGCAGCCCTGGTATCGCTGTCCGGCAGCGCCGCAGCTGAACCGCTCCTGCTGGAGCGGCTGCCGGCTGGAAAACGGCTGGAGATAGCCCCACTGGTTGGGCGTTCCCTCGCCATGGGAGGGGTGGCCCTGGTGGCACTGGTTCTCTCCCTCGCCCCCGGTCAGATCGCCCTCCACCTGGCAGCATCGCCCGAGGGGCCCTACTATGCGGTTGACCTCCAAGGAGGGGATCCTGTTTAATCTTGATCCTGCCGCATACCTCCCCCATCGTAACCCGTTTCTCTTCATCGACCGGCTCCTCGCCCTTGAACCCGGTGTCTCCGCCACCGGTCTGAAGCGGATCAGCCACGATCCCGCCGGCTTTCCCCCATTTTTCATGATCGAAGCCATGGCCCAACTGGCGGGCATCGCCGCCGCCGGGGAGAGCGACGAGGGAGGGTTCCTGGCGGCCATCGACAAGGCAGAAATCAGCAACAGTATGAATGCGGGCGATACCCTGCAGATTACCGCTCGCATCTTGAAGGTATTCGGCAGACTCTACCAGGTGGAAGGAGAGGTGCAGGTGGCGGGGCGCACGGTTGCCACTGCCACTATGACACTCGGGATCGGCAAGCTTTAGCAAAAACTACTGCGGAGGCCATCTGCTGCGTTGCGCGGTGTTTATGCCCTTTAGGGTGCTCACTCCCTCGCCTATCTAATCTTGATATGTTCAGTCGCTGCGCTCCGTGCGCCTTGCATATGGCCTTCCTCGCTACGTTTTTAGGAGACCCATGAAGAAGCAGATTTTAGCTGTTTTGCTCGCATTGCTCTTGCTGCTTCCCCTCCATACCGCTTGCGCAGTTCAGAACCAGGCCCTGGAGGGGCTAGAAATCCTGCGGCGAGGGTTTGTGGGGGTTGGCGACTTCACCGCGGAGATCGTCCAGCAGAAGGAGCTGTCGCTGATGCGACAGAAACTGGTAAGTCGTGGGGTGGTGCGCTTCAAGAAGCCTGGTCTGTTCTATATGGAACTTTATCCCCCCTATGCGAGCGGGCTCCTGCTGCAGGACAACCTGCTCAGCTATGTCCTGACCGACGAGGGGGTGCGGGAAAAGGTGGTGTTGCCGCCGGAGGAAAGTCTCGGCCGCTGGTTTGCCTACTTGGAGCGCCCGGTTACCGCGTTTCCCGAGGGAGTGGAACTGAGCGCGGAGCGGCAGGGGGAGAGTTGGACCCTCCACATCGTCCCCCGGAGCAAGGGTGGGGTGCGTGCGTTCCACATCTACTTCATGGCCGACGGCCGGCTGCAACGGCTCATTATCGAGGAGCGAAACGGCGACCGGACGACGCTTAAGTTCAGCAGGGTCCGCAAAAACGTCGGCTTGACCGCCCGGGATTTTACCTTGGATTGAGGAGAGGGACCAGATGAAACCAGCCGTGACGCAGGATTATTTCCCTTTCAGTATCCAGATTGCCGTGCGCATCTGGCAACGGCTCGACCTGCACAAGGCTGCCGGCGTGGCTGTCGGCCAGGAGAAGCTACCGCCTCTGCAGTTTTACCGGATACTGGCGGCCCGTATGCAGCAGCAGCTCCCCGCGGGGGAGCGGCCGGTCAGCGCTGCACTGTTGCACATGTATGCCCTCCAGGTCAAGATCTACCGTTATCTGATCGACCAGTATGCCGATGTCCGCCATCCCCGGATCCTGGAACAGTCTCTCGATGCTGCCGGCTACAGCTTCTCGTCCGCAGAACTGTTCACCACCATTGCGGCTTTTGCGGAGCTGTTCCCCCCGGCGCCGGTCCTTGCGGGCTCCGAGACGGCCGCCACATTTATTGCGGCAGATGGCCGGGACCAGCAGCGCAAACAGCGGGTGGTCAAGGAGTTGCTCCTCCTCTGGGTGGCCGGGGAGAATCGGGCGCTGGACAGCTTCCGCCAGCTGTTCGACGATGCTGAACTGGCCGCTCGGTCCCCCTATCGGCAGGTCCTTCGTTCACTGGATGAACGGTTGGGGGAGGGGCCAACCTTCCATCCCCACCGGCTTACCCTGCTGGAGCTGCTCCGGGCGCCTGCCCGGGCGTTTCCCCATTCGCTCGCCGGCCAGTTGGAATTCATCAAGGCCAACTGGCGTGAACTGCTCCCGGAGGAGCTGTTGACCGACCTGCTGCTCGCCGCCGACCTCCTCCGGGAAGAGGAACGGCAATGGTGGGGCGGTGCTGGGCCGTCGCTGGTGCCTGAATTCGGCAAGGGGCGCCAGCCGGAAGAGTACCCGGAATACGAGCGGTTTTCCCAGGATGCGGACTGGATGTCGAACGTGGTGATGATGGCCAAGATGGTCTATGTCTGGCTTGAGCAGCTGTCGAAACAGTATGGCCGGGAGATTGTCCGGCTCGACCAGATCCCGGACGAGGAGCTGGATACCCTGGCACGCTGGGGGTTCACCGGTCTCTGGCTGATCGGCGTATGGGAGCGTTCCCCCGCCTCGCGCCGGATCAAACAGATCGCTGGCAATCCCGAGGCGCTGTCGTCCGCCTATTCCCTCTACGACTACGTGATCGCCGATGATCTTGGCGGAGCGGCGGCCCTCGCCAACCTAAAGGATCGGGCAGGACGGCGCGGCATCCGGCTGGCGAGCGACATGGTCCCCAACCATACCGGCATCTACTCCAAATGGACCCGCGAACACCCCGACTGGTTCGTCCAGCAGGAGTACCCTCCCTATCCCAATTACCGCTTCAGCGGCCCCGACCTTTCCTCCTCCGACGACATCGGCCTCTTTATCGAGGACGGCTACTGGGACAAGCGCGATGCGGCGGTTGTGTTCAAGCACGTGGACCGCCACAGCGGCCGGGAACGCTATATCTATCACGGCAACGACGGAACCAGCATGCCCTGGAACGACACGGCCCAGCTCAACTACCTGATCCCCGAGGTGCGTGAGGCGGTGATCCGGACCATCATCCATGTGGCGCGGCAGTTTCCGATCATCCGTTTCGATGCGGCGATGACCTTGGCGAAGAAGCACTACCAGCGCCTCTGGTTCCCTCAGCCGGGGCTGGGCGGCGGGGTGCCGTCCCGGGCCGAGCATGCCCTGACTCGGGAACGCTTTGACGAGCTGTTCCCCCAGGAATTCTGGCGCGAGGTGGTGGACCGGATGGCGGTGGAGGCCCCCGACACGCTCCTTCTTGCCGAGGCGTTCTGGCTGATGGAGGGGTACTTTGTCCGGACCCTCGGCATGCACCGGGTTTACAACAGCGCCTTCATGAACATGCTGAAGATGGAGGAGAATGCCAAGTACCGCCAGACCCTGAAGAACGTGCTGGAGTTCAACCCGGAGATCCTCAAGCGCTTCGTCAATTTCATGAACAACCCGGACGAGAAGACCGCGGTGGAGCAGTTCGGCAAGGAAGGAAAGTACTTCGGCGCGGCGGTGCTGCTCGTTACCATGCCCGGTCTCCCCATGGTCGGCCATGGCCAGATCGAAGGGTTCCGCGAGAAGTACGGGATGGAATACCGGCGCGCCTACTTTGACGAGCAGGTGGACCAGCAGATGGTCGCCATGCACGAAGCGCGGATTTTCCCGCTCATGCGCCGGCGCTGGTTGTTTAGCGGCTCGGCCAACTTCGTTCTTTACGACTTCTTCGCCGGCGGAGCGGTGGATGAGAACGTCTTCGCCTATTCCAACCGTTCAGGCGCTGAACGTGGCATCATCCTATATCACAATAAATTCGCCGATACCGCCGGCTGGATCAGGACCTCCAGCGCCATGGCGGTGAAGGACGAACAGGGGGAGACCACCCTCGTCCAGAAGACCCTCGGCGAAGCGCTCAGCTTCAACCCAGATGGCCGCGCTTATTACGCCTTCCGCGATTACGCCGCCGGTTTCGACTATCTCCGCTCCGGGCGGGAGCTTTGCGAACAGGGGCTGTTTGTCGAGTTTGCCGCCTATGAGTACCACGCATTCCTCGATTTCCGCGAGATCACCGATGACGAATTCGGTAACTGGGGCAAGCTCTGCCATGGCTTAAACGGCCGGGGGGTGCCAAGCCTCGATGAGGAGTTCCGCCAGGTAAGATATGCGGGGGTGGTCGCCGCATTCCGTGCCGTCACTGCCGTCTTGCCGCAGCTGGCGGGCGAGCTGTTCAATCCGGCCGCAACGGCGGCGCAGCGGAAAAAGAGCCTGGTCCGTCTTCAGGAACTGCTCGATGATCTGTTGTCCGCCGTCAGGGAGCATAGCGCCGGCACCGGCGATATTGCAGAGCCTGCTGACACAATCGGCAGGGAGCTGGCATTCGCCTCTGGCATCGCCGGCCTGAAGAGCCAGATCAAGGGGGGGAAGGGCGCCATCGCTTATCTGGGTGAGCCGCTCCTCGAAGAGCATAACAGGCTCCTTCTCGTCACTGCTCTGGCCTTGGGCCAGCTCGGTAAAGTAACCGGAATCCCCGAGCACGCCAGCCGCTCGGCCGGCCTGATCAATGAATTCGGCCTTGGCCGGGTCATGGCCGAGCTGTTCGCTGCCGCCCGGTCAGGTGAACTCACCGCGCCGGTGCTGGATGCCGAGAGTTCAGTACTGTTGGTGAAGGCGCTGGTGGCGCAGCAGCAGTTCTTTGTAGAATGGGATGCCGACCTCTGCCAGGAACGGCTTGCACTGCTCTTTGCCGACCCGCGGGTCCGTCAGTTCCTCCAGGTCCATTGGAGCGACGGGGTGGAGTGGTTCAACCGGGAGCGCTTCGAGCTGCTTGTCCAGTGGCTCTATCTGATGGCGATCATCCCCCTCGGCACGGTCAGCGTCAATAAAACCGCGCTGGTCCGGGAGATGGTGCGGCTGCATGCTGCGGCGCAGGAGCTGGTTGCGGCTGCAGAGGCCTGTGGATACCGGGTGGCGGTGATGAGGGCTGACATAGAATTATGAAGTCTGAATTATGAAAACAGGAGAAGAGCAACAAATAGAACGCGGAAAAGGCGGATTGAACGGATTTTCACGGATCAAACAAAAAATTCATTTTGAGTTCTGAAAAATCCGCTTTTATCCGCTCAATCAGACAAGATCCGCGTTCCATTGAATTTATTAGGTCTGTTTTTGTCTCTGACGGGGAGTCATAATGCATATGCTGTCTAAACTATCCATCTTTGTCGTTTTACTGTTACTGCTCCTCATTGCCGGCTGCGTCACCGGGCCGAAACCGCAACTTATGGTGGAGCCGGGGAAAACGGTGGAGACCCTCCAGTCGCCGGTGGCCATTACCATCACTGCCGGCGGGACCAGCCGGAGTGTGCGTGGTTTCCTGATCTTCAAGCGACCCGACCGCTTCCATATGGCGGTGCTCGGTCCATTCGGCATTACCCTGCTGGAGGTCTACAGCGAGGGGGACCGGCTTACCTGTCTGATCCCTTCGAAGGATCTTGCATGTAGCGGCCTTCTGGCAGAGCTCCCGGAAGGTGGCGGACTCAAGAGCTGGGAGATCATGAAGTGGGTAGTGGAGGAGGGGCCGGTGGCGGTTGACAGTTCAGCCGGTGAACATGATCGGCTGAATGCGGCGGGGAAGCGGGAGGCGCTAACCTATGACGAGCGCGGGCTGCTGGTGAAAAAGGTGTCGGCAGCCGGCGACCGGATCACCTATGATGGCTATCAGTCGGTGGCGGGGGTGGCGTTTCCGTCCACTATCGAATTCAAGAATCTGCGGGGGGACGGGGTGCGGATCGTCTTTGAGGAGCCGGAGCTCAACCTCCCGGTGGAGGAGGCGGTACTGACGCCCCATCTGGACGGGATCAACCTGCTGCCGCTCACCGCCTGTAACGGTCTGTAGCCCCCATGCTCAAGAGGGTTTCCAACTGGGTGGCAGCGGTCACCAACAGGACAATTGCCCATCATCTCAGCTGGATCCAGAGGGTCACCTCCCGGCGCCCCGGTCGGGTCATCCTGGTCGCGCTGCTGCTGCTCCTTCTCTCCCTTGTTTCCATCGCCACCTGCCGCTTCGAATCGGATATCTTCCGGCTTTTCCCCTCCCAGCAGGGAGCGCTCCGGCTCTTCCTCGACTCCATGGAATGGACCGGGAGCGCCAACAACGTCTATTTTCTCCTGGAAGGGGAGCGAGAACGACTCCCCGCCGAAGCAGAAAAATTCGCCGGCAAGCTCCGGGCGCTCACGGTCGACGGCAAGCCCGCCTTCGGCAAGGTCACCTATCGGGTCTTCGACCCGGCCGAGGCCAGTTCCTTCGCCGAATTTACCGGCTATGCGGTGAGCCATCCCCAACTCTTCCTAAAACCGGAAGCTGCCGGCAGCTTTGCGGCGCGGCTCACCCCGGCCGCCATGGACCGCTCGCTTCGTCGTGCCAAGAGCGAGCTCGCCAGCCAGGCGGGAATGGGGGTGCGCGACCTGATCGCCGCCGATCCGCTCTACCTGCGGGAGCTGATCCTGCCACGGCTCAAGGGAGCGAGTGAGGCCTTCAACCTCGACCCGGCTTCCCCCTATTTCCTCTCCCGGGACGGCCGGGTGCTGATCATGATCGGCGAACCCGTTCAGCCAGTGAACGATATGGCGTTTGCCCGCAAGCTGGTGGCCGGGATCAACGGCGCCCGGCAGGGGTCGGCAGCACGGATTTCCTGCGCCGGCGCCCATCTGAGTGCCGTCACCGACGAGGCGGTGATGAAGCGCAACATCAGCGCCTGCGTCATCTCGTCGCTGCTGGTGGTACTGCTGCTGTTTTTCTTCACTTACCGCCGCTTGCTTCCAACCCTGCTGCTGCCGTTAATCATCGCGTTCGGCGTGCTCCTCGCCCTCGGCTTTGCCGGGATATTCCTCAGTTCCATCAACATCATCTCCATCGCCTTTACCGCCTTGATCATCGGCCTCGGTACCGATTTTTCGGTCCATCTTTACGACCGTTACTATACGGAACGGGCCGCCGGCCGCGCCACTGACGAGGCGCTGCGCCTGGCGGTGGTCGAGACCGGCCACGGCATCTTCACCGCCGCCACCACCACCGCGTTCCCCTTTTTCGCCCTGATGCTCTCCGACGTCCGGGCACTCTCCGAGCTTGGCTTCCTGGTGGGGCTCGGGGTCCTCTTCTCCATGTACGCCACCTTCTTCTTCCTGCCGCCGCTCCTGCTCTACATCGGCCGCCGTTTTCCCGAGGAGCGGTTTACCCCGCTCCCCGGCTTCGGCCTCGGACGGGTCTGGGACCTCTGCCAGCGGCGCAGCCGGCTGCTGGTCGGCCTCTCCCTGCTGCTGCTGGTCGGCCTGCTTGCGGCGGCGCCATTCGTCTCCTTTGAAGGGGAGCTGAAAAACCTCCAGCCGCGCCAGTCCGAGGCCTTCCTCACCCAGGAGAAGATCGAACGGCACCTGAGCATCACCTCCAAGCAGATGCTGGTGGCGGTGGAGGGACGGGATTTGGCTGAAGTGCTGGCGCGCGGTAGCAGGGTTGAGTCACTGGCGGAACGCTACCGCACCAGCGGCGGGCTAGCCTCATACGCTGGGCTCGGCCAGCTCTTCAATGATCCAGTCAGCCAGCAGCAGGTGGTCGTAGTGCTCAGGGCGCAGCTCGGCCATGCCGATCCGGGCCAGACCCTGCGCACTGCTCTCCACCGGCAGGGGTTCGCCCTGGCGCCATTCCAGCCGGTTATCGAGGGAGTTGCAGCAGTGAAGAATGCCGCACCGGTCCAGGCGACCGAGGCGCTGGCGCGGCTCGCCGCCTCGCCGCTCCGTGGCGTAGTGGACAAGCACCTGATCGAGCGGGGTGATGGCTACCACCTCCTCATTTACTTAAACTATCAGGGGCCGGAATTCCTGCAGGATCGGTTCCTCACTGAGCTTTCTGCCATCGACCCGGCTGCCCGGGCCACCAGTGTAGATCTGGTGAGCGCCCAACTGGCCGGTTCGGTAAAAAGGAGCTTTCTATACGGTTTTCTGCTCGGCGGGGCGCTGGTCCTGTTCCTGCTCCTCGCCCATTTCGAGTCGCTGGCCGACATCGTCTATTCGCTGGCGCCTGTTCTGGCTGGGGTGGTGGCGATGCTCGGGGTGATGGCGCTGACCGGCATGGGCCTCAACTTCATGAACGCCATGGTGCTGGTGACAATCCTCGGCATGGGGAGCGACTACGGCCTCCACATCGTTCACCGGCTGAACGGTTCGGCCGACCCGCTTCAGCGTCCCGAGTTCATCCAGGCCGGCCGGGCCGTGCTCCTCTCGGCCCTCACCACCATCGCCGGCTTCGGTTCGCTAGCCTTCGCCGATTACCCGGCGCTCGCCTCCATCGGCTGGGCCACCAACTACGGTGTCGGCGCCACCGCCCTGTTTGCGCTGGTTTCGCTGCCGGCGGCGATGGTTTTGGCGGGACGGCGTCAGGGGTAGAGGCTGTCGTGGCGATATGCTGTTTTTTCGTTATGAATTGGCAACAAAGAGTGTATTCTAATAATGATCCGTGATATAACGCGGATGGATAGCAATATAAGTTGCTTGAGAGGAAATGCGATGCCAACTATTTCAATGTTTTATGGAATTATCATAAGGATGTACTTTGCCCCTGGTGAATATCCTCTGCCGCATTTCCACGTGTACTACAACGAGTACAAGGCTTCTGTGGACATTCGCACATGTGAGATCATCGAAGGTGAATTCCCCGGCAGGCAAACAAAACTGGCCTTGGCATGGGCCGAGCTGCATCAAGAAGAGCTGATGGCCGACTGGCAACTGGTGATGAACGGAGAAGAGCCCTTCAAAATTCAACCTCTTCAATAAGGAATAAGACTATGTATCCCTCAGTGAAGGAAGTTACGCCTGGTGACGACTATATTCTTTCCATTGTTTTCGATAACGGTGAAAGGGGTGTCCTCGACATGAAGCCGATACTCGATTTCGGCATATTCAAGCGAATCAAGGATTATGAGACTTTCAGGCGGGTTAAGGTTGCGTTCGACACTATTGAATGGGATTGCGGGGTTGACCTCGATCCGGAATATGTATACGCAAGATGTAAAGCGAGTAATGCCGCATAATCAGTGCAAGGGGGCACGTCAGTATCAACGCTTTGGCAAAAAAGCTCCACTGCCAGTACCGCAACGTTTTCGACGACGTGAAAATCATCGAGCGCCTGGGGCTCGTCGAAAAAGACGAGGAAAACCGGTTTTTCGTCCCTTGGGATACAATCGATGCCACCTTCCGTCTGGCGGCATGAGGGGGAGAGGAAAAATAGATCCGTCCCGGTTTCATCTGCTATTCAACAGTACTCATTGAAACTAGCGAAAGAGCCCAACAAAAAAATGCAGCCGACGCAGTAAACTCGCGGCTGATTTAGCCGGAAGATGCAAAATAATCCAACGGAGGCAAGTCATGACTCACTCGCTCGTAGATTCTTTTTTCGGTGCGCTGTTAAAGGGTGTTTTCATCTTAATCCTATTTTCGCCAGTTCTACTTTAACAGGTTGTTGAAAAACTAACGCTTTTAGATACAGAAAAGCACTACTGTCCGGTAAATTTTGATTGTATTTCAGTAACCACTTGATTCTTATTGCTCTTTGATACAATTGTTCTTTTTTCGATTTGAAATTGGTCTTGGTGGTATCTTCCCATTATTTCGGGAGGGTACCCATGAACTCAG
>JANXYN010000099.1 GCA_025356035.1 Geobacteraceae bacterium | reverse complement strand
GGTCTGTTTGCGGCTCCCGACCACGTCGAACGCCTCTCCCAGCTTCACCCGAACCTTCTCATCCTTTGGTGTATGGTCGATGGCGTCTTCGCCGATAAACTGCAGGGTCCCGTCGGTATCCTGCTTGTAAACACGGACCGTACCTTTAGGGAGCGGGATGCCGAGGTGGTACTTTTCCCGGTTCTCCAACTCCACGAAGACGCCGACCTTCTGGTTGGCAGCCAGTTCGCCATATTGATTCTGATAATAATAGGGAGCGCCCCTGAACAGGAGCTCCTTCCTGACCGGCACGGCGTCTGCCGTCAACAGACTGATCTGCTTGGTCTGGTTCTCCTTGATGGTGGAGGGGCGCTGCAAGGTGTAGAGGTGATACTCGAAAAAAGCCTGCTCCTTGAACTGGGGAGCAGCTATTGACTTAGAGTTTCCGAAGTAAACTTTTCCCTCCGGCTTGTCCTGCACAATTTCCGTGACTCGGTTCACGTCCCCCGCCACCAGTTTTACCAAGGCGTTTCGGTAGCTGGCGCCGCTCTGGTTGTCGATAGTGACCCAGCCGGCCAGGTCGGCCAAGGTGTCCTTGGCGTTGAGGGTCAGCACGTAGTCGGACCGCCAGGAGATCCCTTCGGTGAGATAGGTGGCCTCCACCTGGTGAGGTTTGGCAAGACGGTTGTCCAGCAGCCAGACCAGTGTCGGCTTGGAGATCAGGTCAGCCGGGACGCCGGGAAAGATGACCCGACCCGGATGGCCAAAGGTGACGCCGTCGCCGATCCGGAAAATAGGCCCGTCGTTGTTGGCAAGGAGGGTGGCGGCCACCAGCTCTTCTTTATCGGTATAGGGGGTCTTCTGGTAGAGCTGGACCTCTTTCCCGACATATTTGTTGAGGAGCTTTTCGGGGTTGAGCAGGTCATACTCGTAGTTCTGCTCCAGAATTTCCAGGCTGGATGAGTCGTTTCGGGACTGAATGGCAACACTGGCCGGGATGATTTTCGCCGCCACATCCATGAAGCGGAGTTCACTGCCCCCCTGGGGGAGCCGGATCGTCCGCTGGTCTTTCACCAGACCGAGGTTGCTGTTATAGATAGTGATGGTCACGCCGGTCTGGTCGGCGACCGTCGAGGCGAGAGGTACTTTCACGGTGGCAGCCGCATGAGCAGGCGGACCGCAGATGAGGAGCAAGGCGAGCGCGACAGCGAAACAGCAAGAGTTTCTGAGCATGTTGACCTCCCGACAGGAAAATGCCGGCTGCAGATGCCGCCGGTAGCAAAAAGGCGCCCCGGAGGGCGCCTCGATCATACTACTTGATCACCTTCGCCGATTTGATGACGACCGGCGTCACCGGCACATTCTGAAATACCATGTTCAGGTTCTTGGTCGGCACCGCCACGATCCGGTCGGCCACCTCCATCCCCTCGATCACTCTGCCGAACACCGCGTAACCAAAGCCATCCGGTTTTGGGCGATTAAGCCCATCGTTATTGACCACGTTGATGAAGAATTGGGAGGTGGCGCTGTTGGGATCTCCGCCCCGGGCCATGGCGATGGTGCCCCGGTCGTTTTTCAGGCCGTTGTCAGCCTCGTTCTTGATCGACGCCTTGGTTGCCTTCAACTGCATCTCTTTGGTGAAACCGCCCCCCTGGATCATGAAGCCGGGGATCACCCGGTGAAAGGTGGTGCCGTTGTAGTAACCGCTGTTGACGTAATCGAGGAAGTTCTTCACGGAAATGGGGGCGGCCTGGGGGTCGAGTTCGACCTTGATCGTGCCGAGGGTGGTTTCCAGCACCACTACCGGTTTGGCTGGGGCCTGTTTTGCGTCAGCGGCTCCGGCAGTTGCTGCACAGACAAGGCAAAGCGACAGAAACAATATAAATCTCTTGAGCATGGTCTTCCTCCTTGGCGTAAGTTGCAGTGCATAACTATAAGCGATGGCGCGCCATCGGTCAATAATTCTGCAGGCACAGTACTACTTTCAACAGCCGTCAAGTGTCTTTTCCCCGCGTATACATCCGTAAAAACAAAAGGTTGACATATTTGCCGGAAGTGAAGAATATAGAAAGTTGCACAAATTGCCGGGGAGCAGTGGGGCGGTATAATTACTCTTAGGAGCGCGGATCTTGCAGATTAAATTTGGCACTGACGGCTGGCGTGGCGTGATTGCGCGGGAATTCACCTTTGACAATGTCTCGTTGGTGGCGCAGGCTACCATGGACTATCTGCATGAGCAAGGACTTGCGGATCGTGGGCTGGTGATAGGTTACGACCGGCGCTTTCTCTCCCGCGACTTTGCCGAACGGGTGGCGGAGATCGCAGCTGGCAACGGCATCCGGGTCTGGCTCACCGATGGCTACGCGCCCACCCCGGCGGTATCCTGGGCAGTCCACGAAAGGAAGGCGGGGGGCGGGGTAATGATCACCGCTAGCCATAACCCCTCCCAGTACAACGGCTTCAAGGTGAAAGAGGCGTTCGGTGGGTCGGCCCGCCCTTCCACCACCAAGGTCCTGGAGGAGATGGTGGCGCGGAATCAGCAACAAAGCCGCGCCGTTCTCGGAATCCCATTTGCGGAGGCCCTGCGCGAGGGGAAGGTGGAGCTGATCCAGGCCGCCGACGGCTATTGCAAGCAGCTTGCCAGCTACGTTGATCTGGAGCTGATCCGCAAGGCGGCAATTCCGGTGGTGGTGGACCCCATGTATGGCGCCGGCACCGGCTTCCTGCCGCAGCTGCTGGCGGGCGCCGTCGAAATCCATAACATCGAAAATCCCGCCTTCGGCGGCCAGCCGCCGGAGCCAACCGAAGAGCACTTAACCGAACTGGCCGCGCTGGTGAGGAGCGGCAGTTACCGGCTGGGACTCGCTCTCGACGGCGACGCCGACCGGATCGGTGCGGTGGATGAAACCGGAGAATTCTTCTCATCCCACCGGATCTTTACCGTGCTGCTGCGCCATCTATACGAGCGGAAGGGGCTGCGTGGCGGGGTGGTGAAGACCGTTTCCACGACTCGCATGGTGGACCTCCTCTGTGCCAAATTCGGCCTGGAGCTCCATGAGACTCCGATCGGCTTCAAGCATATTTGCGAGTTGATGCTGGAGCACGATATCCTGATGGGGGGCGAAGAGTCGGGCGGTCTCGGCGTCAAGGGGCATATCCCCGAACGGGACGGCATCCTGATGGGGCTTCTGCTGCTGGAGGCGATGGCCATGAGCGGCAAAGGGGTGCGCCAGCTCCTCGACGAGACCATGGACGAGATTGGCCATTTTTACTACCAGCGACTGGACCTCCCCATCGAATTGGCAGCCAAGGAGCGGCTCATTGCCAAGTTGCAGGGGGGGGGCATTACCACCATCGCGGCTAGGCCGGTGGCGACGGAAAACTTCAAGGACGGTTTCAAGTACATCTTTGCCGGCGGCGACTGGCTGCTGATCCGGCCATCCGGCACCGAGCCGGTGCTCCGTCTCTACAGCGAAGCGCAGGAACCAACGTCCGTTACCGAGCTGCTGGCAGCCGGGCGGGAGATCGCGGGAATCTAATGGCAACTGACAAGATCATCATCAAGGGGGCGTGCGAGCACAACCTCAAATGCATCGACGTGGAGATTCCCCGGGACAAGCTGGTGGTCATCACCGGTATTTCCGGCTCCGGCAAGTCGACCCTCGCCTTCGACACCATTTATGCCGAAGGGCAACGGCGCTACGTGGAATCCCTCTCCTCCTACGCCCGACAGTTTCTGGAGCTGATGGAAAAGCCCGATGTGGAGTCGATCGAGGGGTTGTCGCCAGCCATATCCATCGAGCAGAAAACCACCAGCAAGAACCCGCGTTCCACGGTCGGCACCGTCACCGAGATCTACGACTACCTCCGCCTCCTCTTCGCCCGGGTGGGCAAACCGCACTGCTACAACTGCGGCAAGGAAATTGCCGCCCAGACCGTGTCCCAGATGGTGGACCAAGTCCTGGCGCTGCCGGAAGGGACCAAGTTCAGCATCCTCTCGCCTATGATACGAGGCCGCAAGGGGGAATACCGCAAGGAGCTCACCCAGCTCCGCAAGGACGGCTTTGCGCGGGTCATCATCGACGGCCAGCCGGTTGAATTGGCGGATGAGATCACCCTCGACAAGAACAAGAAGCACGATATCGAGATCGTCGTGGACCGGCTCATCGTCAAGGACGGGATCCAGCGGCGGCTGGCCGATTCCCTGGCAACCGCCCTCAACCATGCCGAGGGGATCGTCAAGATCGCCATCAATGAATATCCGCCGGCGAAGGGTACCGGAGAGGAAGGTCGGCCGACGGAGGCGGGAGAGGATTCGGCAGCTGCCACAACCGGCAAACCGGCTGGCAAGGGGAGCCGCAAAAAGTCTCTCTGGGTCGAAACCCTGCTATTCTCCGAGCAGTTTGCCTGTATCGAGTGCGGCATCTCCTACCCGGAGATCACCCCGCGGATGTTCTCCTTCAACAATCCCTACGGCGCCTGTCCCGACTGCACCGGCCTAGGCACACGGATGTATTTTGATCAGGAGCTGGTGGTCCCCAACCCGGACCTCTCCATCCGCGATGGCGCCATCGCCCCCTGGGAGAAACGGTTGTCCGGCTGGTACCACCTGACCCTGGAGGCCCTGGCCAAGGCGTATGACTTCGATATCCGCACCCCCTTCAAAAAACTCCCCAAAGCGGCGCAACAGGTTATCCTCAATGGTTCCGGCACGGATAAGGTGGAGTTCTGGTGGGAAGAGGATGTCGGGCGCAAGCATTTCTACCACAAGGAGTTCGAAGGGGTCCTGAACAACCTGGAGCGGCGCTACCGGGAAACCGATTCGGAGCAGGTGCGGGAAGAGCTGGAACGTTACATGAACGTGATGCCCTGCCCCACCTGCCTCGGTGCGCGGCTGAAGCCGGAGGCGCTGTTCATCAAGATCAACGGCCGCAACATCCGGGAGGCGACCGCCCTTGCCATTACCGATGCGCTGCAGTTCTTCGAGACCCTGACCTTGACCGACAAGGAAGCGGAGATCGCCCGCCGCATCCTGAAGGAGATCCGGGAACGGCTGCAGTTCCTGATCAACGTCGGCCTCGACTATCTCTCCCTGGACCGCGCCTCCGGCACCCTCTCCGGCGGCGAAGGGCAGCGGATCAGACTCGCTACCCAGATCGGCTCTTCGCTGGTGGGTGTCCTCTACATTCTCGACGAGCCTTCCATCGGCCTGCATCAGCGCGATAACGCCCGACTACTGCAGACCCTCAAGCAGATGCGCGACCTGGGGAACACCGTGCTGGTGGTGGAGCATGACGAGGAGACCATCCTTGAGGCGGACTACGTCCTCGATATGGGGCCCGGCGCCGGTGTCCATGGCGGCGAGGTGGTGGCCCAGGGGACCCCGGCCGAGATAATGAAAAACCCCAACTCCCTGACCGGCAGGTATCTGTCGGGGGAACTGTCCATTGCCGTGCCGAAGCAACGGCGCAAGTCGAAAAAAGCGATCAAGATTATCGGCGCCACCGAGAACAACCTGAAGAATGTCGATCTGTCCATTCCGCTCGGGGTGATGACCTGCGTTACCGGCGTCTCCGGTTCGGGGAAATCGACCCTGATCATCGATACCCTCTACAAGGTGCTCGGCCAGAGGCTCTACAAGAGCAAGGAAAAGGCGGGAGCGGTGCGCGACATCCTCGGCACCGAGGCGCTCGACAAGGTGATCAACATCGACCAGTCGCCGATCGGCCGCACTCCGCGCTCCAATCCGGCCACCTATACCGGCGTGTTCGGCGATATCCGCGACATTTTCGCCGAGCTCCCCGAATCGAAGATCCGTGGCTACAAGCCGGGGCGCTATTCATTTAACGTCAAGGGGGGGCGTTGCGAGTCCTGTGCCGGCGACGGCATCATCAAGATCGAGATGCACTTCCTCCCCGATGTCTACGTCCAGTGCGACGTCTGCAACGGGGCGCGCTACAATCGGGAAACCCTCGAAGTCAGGTTCAAGGGGAAGTCGATTGCCGAGGTCCTCGACATGACCGTCGCCCAGGCGGTGCAGTTCATGGAGCACATCCCGAAGATCAAGAACAAGCTGAAGACCCTCGAAGAGGTGGGGCTCGGCTACATCAAGCTCGGCCAGTCGGCCACCACCCTCTCCGGCGGCGAGGCCCAGCGGGTCAAGCTTGCCAAGGAACTAGCCAAGCGGGCCACCGGCCGGACCATCTATATCCTCGACGAGCCGACCACCGGCCTCCATTTCGCCGATATCCAGAAGCTCCTCGACGTACTGCAGCGGCTGGTGGACGCAGGAAATACCATCGTCATCATCGAGCACAACCTCGACGTGGTCAAGACCGCCGACTACATCATCGACCTGGGGCCGGAGGGTGGCCACCGGGGGGGCGAGGTGATCGCCACCGGCACTCCGGAAGAGGTGGCCAAGGTGGGGAGGTCCTATACGGGCCAGTTCTTGCGCAAACTGTTATAGAAACGCGCCGGTTGGGTTAACTCAAATCATGCGGGCCTTTGGCTCGCTGCAACCATCAACCTGTTGTCAGCAAAATTGAAACTTTGTACTTCTATAATAGCAAGATAGTAAGCAACGTTCCCTCACGCTTTCCTGAAAGGGGCAAGGGCGTGGGTAATATCCATAGCGGAGTAATGAAAATACAATGAAAATTTTTGAGTTGGAAGGAGATGTTAGCTGTTTTTTACAAATTGCATTCGATGAAAGAATAACTGCGCTCATGAAGCGTAAAGAACCGAGCAGAAAAGTTGAAATTTGGGGTCAGGTTAGACTGCAAACCATGAAGGGGCTCGACAAGAAAGGTACTCCCTTAGGCGACTGCCCGTATTACGGGGCGAGCAGACTGATTGTGAGTGAAAAACTGGTGAAATTGATTCAGACATTTACCACTGACGAGATTGAATTCTTACCTGTCGAAATAGATGGAAAAACAGGTTATTGGTTCATGAACGTGCTGTGCGTGCTTGATGCGCTAGATGTCGTAAAATCCGAATTTAAAAGATTTGAAGATGGCAATATAATGTACGTCATTCTAGCGCAATACAATGATGCAGTTATCAATGGACACCATATTTTCAAGCTTACTAACTATAGCGGGATTTTCATTACTGAATACATGAAAAAGTATCTGGAAGACAATCTTGTAATAGGCGTTACATATCGCGACACGACAGAGAGGGTTGAGAATCCATTGGCGGAAGTATTCGATAAATCAAAACAAAAGAAGCCTAAGCCTAACCGGTTGTTGAAAAACTAAACACTTTTGGATACTTAGGCCTAAGGGGATAGGCCTAAGGGGACGTTGTCGTTTTGTCAATTAGTCTATCTAACACATTGAAAGACCGTATATGGACGACCGGGCTTGCATTATTAACTACTGAATCATGACTAAATCCGCCAATACTGTGTCCCGACAGCTCACCCCACCGAATCCTTGATCACCGGCTGCTTTTGCAGCCGTTTGTAGTAGAAATTCTGTCCGTAGAGGACAGCCGCCGGGTTGTGGCCGGTGAGCCGGTCTTTCGCCACCAGGGTGGTGACCGGCGCCTTGGAGAACTTGGCAAACAGCATGTCGTGTCCGACGCAGAGGCCGACGATGATGTTCATCCCGGTGCCGAGCCGGTTGAGAATCTCGGCCAGGGCAATCGGATTGCAGGCGGGCTCGAAGGTCCCTGGCCGGACCTTGTCCTGCTCCGTCAGACCTAACTCCAGCTTGTCGATGCTTCCTGCCTTGCAGCAGACGCTCTGGGGCTCCAGTCCCTGGGCCTCCTTATCCCTCCCTTGGCTATGGGCCCATGGTTATTCTGCAGGGCGAAACTTCTTGAGTTTATCCCCCCGTTCATAGTAAGATTCCAAAGATAATCTGCGTGCATTCGACAGCAAAAAGCCTTTCTCCGACCATGGGGTAAGAGTGCTTATGGAAGCAGTTGTTACTATGCCTAACCGAGACGGAGAGTTGCATGGCCGACGAGTTTATCCCGAAATGGATCGCCTGGGAAACCACCCAGAAATGTAATCTGAAGTGTGTGCATTGCCGCTGTTCCTCCGAGATGACCTCCTCCGAGGGGGATTTCACCACCGACGAGGGAAAGAAGCTCTTGAAGGAGATCGCCGAATATTCCAAGCCAGTGGTCGTCCTTTCCGGCGGCGAGCCGCTGATGCGCAAGGATATCTTCGAGCTGGCTGGCTATGGCACTTCCTTGGGGCTGCGCATGTGCATGGCCACCAACGGTGCCCTGGTGACCGATGAAGTCTGCGCGCAGATGAAAGCGGCCGACATCAAGATGGTTTCCCTCTCCCTCGATGGTTCGACCGCCGCCGTCCACGACAATTTCCGCGGCTGTCCCGGCGCCTTTGACGGCGTTACCCGGGCCGCCGAGCTGTTCCGCAAGCATGGCCAGAAGTTCCTCATCAATTCCTCCTTCACCAAGCGGAACCAGCACGATATCGCCAACACCTTCAAGCAGGCCAAGTCCCTCGGCGCCACCGCCTGGTACATGTTCATGATCGTCCCCACCGGCCGTGGCGAGGAGATCATGCGCGAGCTCATCACCAAGGAAGATTACGAGGAGATCCTCGACTGGCACTACCAGCAGGAGAAGCTGGAGGATGATATCCTGATGCGCCCCACTTGCGCTCCCCACTACTACCGGATCGTGCCGCAGAAGGCCAAGGCCGAAGGGGTCAAGTTTGAGCGGCGCTCGCTTACCTTCTCCACCGGCGGCGGCAAGGGGTGTATCGCCGCCCAGACCATCTGCCTGATCGACTGCTTCGGCAACGTCAAGCCCTGCTCCTACTTCCATCGCACCGCCGGCAACGTCAAGATCACGCCGTTCCGGGAGATCTGGGAGAAGTCGGAGATTTTCCAGGACCTGCGCAATTTCAAGGCCTACAAGGGAAAATGCGGTCAGTGCGAATACTTAAACGTCTGCGGTGGCTGCCGCGCCCGTGCCGATGCGGTTTCCGGCGACTACATGGCCGAAGAGCCGTTCTGCAACTATGTGCCGATCAAGCTACAGAATAAGGGATAGAATCATAACCTGCCACGGAGACACGGAGAAAACCCAACTGCAATTAACAAGGATGGACAGGATAGACAGGATGAAAACAACACCTTTTTGTGGGATTAGAACCTTTCGATTTTTATCCTGCTCATCCTGTCCATCCTTGTTAAATGAGGTTTTTTACGTGTCTTTGTGGTGAA
>JANXYN010000053.1 GCA_025356035.1 Geobacteraceae bacterium | reverse complement strand
CAATGAACATGACGTTGGAGAGATTGAACGGCAGGTTGATATAGTGGTCCGAAAACGCATGGTTCTGCTCCGGATCAAGCACCTCCAAGAGTGCCGACGAGGGGTCACCACGGAAATCGGCACCGATCTTGTCGATCTCGTCGAGCATGAACACGGGGTTGTTGGAGCCCGCCTGTTTCAACCCCTGGAGAATCCGCCCTGGCAAGGCACCGACATAGGTACGGCGATGCCCCCTGATCTCCGCCTCGTCCCGCACTCCTCCCAGCGAAATCCGGACAAACTTGCGCCCCATGGCACGGGCAATGGATTTGCCCAGAGAGGTTTTCCCTACGCCGGGCGGGCCGACAAAGCAGAGAATCGGCCCCTTCATCTTCTTCTTCAGCTTCCGCACCGCCAGGAATTCGAGGATCCGTTCCTTGATCTTTTCCAGATAGTAGTGGTCGTCATCGAGGATCTCTTTGGCCCTCTTGATATCGAGCGAATCCTTGGTCGTCTTGCTCCAGGGGAGTTCCACCATCCAGTCGAGAAAGGTGCGGAGCATTCCCGCTTCTGCCGCGTCCGGATGCATCTGCTCCAGCCGATTCAGCTGCTTCAGCGCCTCCTTTTCCACTGCCGGCGTCATCTTGGCCGCTTCAATCGCCTTGTGCAGCTCCGCCATCTCTTCGGCGCGGGCATCGGTCTCGCCAAGCTCCTGCTGGATGGCACGCAGCTGCTCGCGGAGAAAATATTCGCGCTGGGATTTCCCCATCTCCTCCTTGGCAGCGGTCTGGATCCGCGCCTGCATGTTAAGAAGCTCATATTCCTTGTTGAGGAGTTCGTTAATCCTCTTCAACCGTTCTATGGGGTCAATCAACTCCAGGAGCTGCTGTGCCTCCTCCACCTTGAGCCCGATATTGCTGGCGACGAGGTCAGCCAGGCTACCTGGCTCCTGCATGTTCTCCACGATTACCAGCACCTCGGGCGAAATGACCTTGCCCAGGCTAATGATTTTAGACAGCGTTTCCTTGACGGTCCGCATCAAGGCTTCAGTTTCCAGGGAACTTTCCGGCAGGGAGGGCTCGAGGATTCGTTCGATGCGCACCGAATAAAACGGCTTGGTGGCGACGTACTTGGCGATGCGCCCCTTGGCAAGCCCCTGCACCAAAATCTTTACCCTACCGTCCGGGAGCTTGAGCATCCGCATGATCATCGCCACGGTGCCTACGGTGTAGATGGCTTCCGGAGTCGGTTCTTCCTCCCCCATCTCCTTTTGCGTGGCAAGAAAGATCAGGCGGTCCTTGGAAAGTGCCCAGTCGACCGCGCTCACCGAAATCTCGCGCCCCACGAACAGGGGGAGAATCATATAGGGATACACCACCACATCCCTTACCGGCAGCAGCGGCAGTACCTCTGGAATCTTCAGCTCTTCCTTCTCCTGTTCGTCTTCCATTCCCTTCTCCTTACTCAATCGGTATCTCCCTCACTAGCAAAGTTTTATCGGCAATCTTGGGAAATCTGACCGACAGCACCCCTCTGTCACTGTAATGGGCCTTGACCTTGCCAAGGTCCACCATGGGAGGAATCTCAATGGCCCGGCAAAAACGGCCGAAATTACGTTCAAGACAGGTGTATTTTACTGTACCGCCCGGCTCCTCCTGGCTTTTTACCCCTTCAACCACCAGCACATGATAGCAGATGCGCAGATTCAAATCATTGACAGCAAAGCCGGGAAGGTCGATCTCCACCACATACTCATCGGCAGTTTCATAAATATCAACTAGCGGCACGTTTTCCCGTTCGCCGAGCGACCCCTTCCGTTCCAGGCTGAAGAGAAAACGGAACAGCTCATCCATCTGCTGATGAAATAGCTCAAACCAGTCGACCGGCTCTTTGGGAAAGCTCGCCATATTCCCCCAAGGGAAAACGAGATTTTTTTGCGGCTACCAGCCACCATCTACAACGGCCGACCGCCTGCTTCCGTTCATTTAATCATTTTTGCCGGCAAAGTCAAGGCAGCCGGTCCGGCAGTCAAAAACATTCTCTCCGCCACTTTAAGGCATATCCGCAGCGCCGTCAACTCAAATCAGGTGGGCCGGCACCGCCTCCGCCCACACCATTCACACGGCTTCCTGCAGCGGCCCCAAGGGCGGCGCAGTTAAAAATTGAATTCCAACCATTGACCATGTATAATCCGATGCTCAATAATGATTTCGAAGAGGTTGATGATGAATAGATATCCGCTGGTTCTTGTGCTCGCCGCCCTTGCCCTGTTCAACTGCGCCTTTGACTGGGGTTTTAGTCCAGACGACAAGTGCTACGAGGCAAAAAAAATCGTAATCGGCTTTGCCACACTGCAGGACGACATCGCTAGGGCTCAGGCAGAAGGGCGCGTGCTCGGTCTTTGCCCGAACGGAGCAGCTGGCCAGCTGGTCAAAGGGATGGAGCTAGAAAGGAATGGTAACCTCGACGGCGCCATCGGTTCCTATCAGAAGGCCCTCAGGTCAGATCCCGCCTTTCTGGAAGCCGATGGCCGCCTCGGCCTGGCCTACCTGAAAAAAGGAGAGATCGACAAGGCGGCGGTGGAACTGAGCAAGGCGCTAGAGGCCGATGACGACCCCCGCTACCTAGAGGGGTTAGCAAAAGTTTTCTGCGCCAAAAACATGTATCCACTGTCCCTCCACTATTATCAAAAAGCAATCGCTCTTGCACCAGGAAGCGGTACGATTCGTGCCGGGCTTGCAGAAGTCTACAGCCAGATGGGACTTAACGACGATGCTGAATCCGCCTACAACAGGGCCGTTGCTCTAGATCCCAGCAATGAAGCGATCCTATTGGGCATTGCCAAGCTCCACCTGAGGAGCAGACAGCCAGACAAAGCCTTGAAGTCTCTCGAGCAGGCCCGGACTGTTGCCCCACAGAACCGGGAAATCCACAAACTGCTGGCCGAAGCGTATGACCAAAGCGGCAAACCGGAGGCTGCCGCACGGGAGTTCCAGCTTGCCGGCACTGACCGCATCTTGAACCCGAGCGAATACCTGCGCAGGGGCGATCTTTATTTAAAAACCAAGGAGTATGATAAGGCGGCTATAGAATATCAAGCCGCCCTCCGGGAGCAGCCGGCCTGGCCCGAGGCCATGCAAAAGCTGGGAGACGTGCAGATGGCCACCGGCCATGACGAGGAGGCCATCACCCAATACACGGAAGTACTCCGCCTGAAGGGGGATAGCGCGACGCTCCATTACAACCTGGGTGTGCTTTACGAGCGGCAAGGGTTGCTCGATGAAGCCGTGGTGGAGTACCGGCAGTCGCTAAAATTCAACCCAGCGCTCAACCCTGCCAATACCGATGCTCGCAGTAGGATCGCAGATATTTACGCCCAGCGCGGCAGTTTTCAGCTGGCCATTGCCCAGTATCAAGAACTGCTCAAGTCGAGCAAGGATAACCCGCTGGTCCACTTCAAGCTGGCCCGGGTCTACCTGAACAGCAAAAACTTCAAAGAAGCCGTTGCGGCATATCTGGAAGGTCTCAGACTCGATCCAGACAACCTGCAAGTGCACCGGGAGTTGGCGGCTCTCCTGAAGAAACAGGGGCTGGTTGAGGAAGCCGAACTGCAGTACCGGGAAGTGCTGCGGCTGAAGAAGGACGATGGTGAGGCGCGCAACGCCCTACTGGCCATCTATGTAAAAAAGCAGAAATACGATGACATCATCACCCTGCTGAAGGAAGGGGTGGAGATGACCCCCGCCGACACTAACAGTTACTACAAGCTTGGGCTCATTTACGAGGTTAAGAAGGATTATCCCGCCGCGATCGAGCAGCTCAAGAAGGCCATCGAGCTAAAAACCGACCATGCCAAGGCGCTCAATGCACTGGGCCGGGTTTATATGAAGACCGGCCGCCTGACCGAGGCCAAGGAGCTGCTGGAGGCGGCAAAAGCTGCCGATCCAGGGCTGGTAGAAACTACCGTGCTCCTCAACAACGTCAAGGAAGAGCTCTCCCCAACGCCACGCAAACACAAAAAGAAAAAGGGGAGCCGCGCTAAGAAGGGTAAAACTGCGAAAAAGAGTGGCACGGCTGCGAAAGCCCCGGCACCAACTAAACCTAACACAAAATAGCTGCCAGCGCGCTTCCCCTTTTGGAACGGGGGGGGGGGGGGGGGGG
>JANXYN010000218.1 GCA_025356035.1 Geobacteraceae bacterium | reverse complement strand
GAAATGCCGGCAATTTCCCGGCCGGCGTTCTGCAGAAGTGCCTCTAGTTTTTGCTTCATACGGGGCAACCTTTGAATAAAAAAAGGAAATGAGACGCCAGGCATCCCATTTCCTTTTTTTGGCTGGTGTTGTTAGATTTTTGCTTTAGCAGCGACGGCGGCGATCTCGGCAAACCCTTTTGGATCGGTGATGGCGAGGTCGGCAAGGACCTTCCGGTCGATCTCCACATTGGCAATTTTGAGCCCGTGGATCAGCTTGCTGTAGGAAAGACCGTTAATCCTGGATGCTGCGTTGATGCGAGCAATCCAGAGCGCCCTGAAATCACGCTTTTTTACCCGGCGGTCCCGGAACGCGTAATTAAGCGCACGATCCACCGCCTCGGTGGCACTCCTGAACAGCTTGCTCCTGGCGCCCCGGTAACCCTTGGCCAGCTTTAGTACCTTGTTTCTTCTCTGTCTCGCTTTAAATCCACGTTTTACCCTTGGCATACATATGCTCCTTTGTTGTGTTTACTGTGCCGGATCCGCAAGGGGAGACGATTCCTCACGGTTCACGGACTTTATAAAACAGGCAAGAGGCACGAGGCTTAAGGCTAAAGGAAAGTCAATGACTTAAACCTTTCGCCTATCGCCCTTAGCCTTTTGCCTGGTTTTATCACATATACGGGATCAGCTTGGCAATGTTTTTCTGGTCAGCAGCGGCGACCAGGCCGCTCTGCCGCAGCTGCCGTTTCCTTTTGGTGGTCTTGGAGGTAAGGATATGGCTGGTGAAGGCATTGCTTCTTTTGATCTTGCCGCTGCCGGTCTTCTTGAATCGTTTGGCGGCGCCTTTGTTGGTCTTGATCTTAGGCATCTCTATTTCTCCTTGGTAACGGACTGGTAAAGTATATATTATTTCTTCGGCTTTGGCGCGATAATCATGTACATGCCGCGCCCTTCCATCTTCGGTCTGACTTCGACTATGCCGATATCCTGGAGTTCGCTCGCCATTTTTTCCAGCGCCGCCAGGCCGATCTCCATATGGGTGATCTCGCGACCGCGGAATACCACGGTGACCTTCGCCTTATTCCCCTCTTCCAGAAACCGGCGGATATGCTTGACCTTGGTCAGGATATCGTGATCATCGGTCTTGGGGCGCAGCTTTATTTCCTTGAGCAGCACCTGGGTCTGCTTCTTTTTTGCTTCCTGCAGCTTCTTGTTCTGCTGGTATTTGAATTTGCCGTAATCCATGATCCGGCAGACAGGTGGCACGGCGGTTGGCGAAACCTCCACCAGATCGAGCTGCTGACTTTCCGCTTTCGCCAGCGCCTCTTGCAAAGTGAGGATCCCGAGCTGCTCGTTGTCGGCCCCGATCACCCGCACTTCACGTGCCCTGATTGTCTGGTTAATGTTGACTGTCGGTTTAGCTATGGCGCCACCTCCTATTTAAAGCCTTTTACTTCGTTATTGATATGGTCGGCAAACTCAGCCGGTTTCATCGGCACCAGGTTGCTCCCGTCACGGAACCGGGGGGTTACCGTGGCAGACTCCACCTCTTTGTCGCCAATGACCAGCATATAGGGGATCTTTTGCAGCTGTGCTTCACGGATCTTGAAGCCGAGTTTTTCGTTGCGGAAATCCTTCTGCACCCTGATCCCGGCGGCGCGCAGCGCATCGAATACCTGCTGGGCATAGGGGATCTGGCTGTCGGTGACCGTCAGCACGATGGCCTGCACCGGCGCAAGCCAGACCGGGAAGTTGCCGGCATAATGCTCGATTAACACCCCGATGAAGCGCTCAATGGCACCGAGAATAACCCGGTGCACCATGACCGGCCGCTTGCGATCGCCAGCCGCATCCACATAGGTAAGCTCGAAGCGTTCGGGGAGCGTGAAATCGCACTGGATTGTAGCACACTGCCATTTTCTGTCAAGGGCGTCGCGCAACTTTATGTCGATTTTCGGACCATAGAAAGCGCCATCCCCCTCGTTGATCTCAAAGGGGCGACCCGAATCCTTTAGTGCGCCGAGCAGCGCACTGGTCGCCTGGTCCCAATCCGCATCGGAACCGATCGACTTTTCCGGCCGGGTGGAGAGCTCCATCTCATAGTCAAAACCGAAGATCCCCATCACGTCACTGACGAAGGAGAGAACACCTTTAATCTCGGCATCCAACTGCTCAGGGGTACAGAGGATGTGTGCGTCATCCTGCGTAAAGCCACGTACGCGCAGCAGGCCGTGCAAAACTCCGGCCCGTTCATGACGATGCACGGTCCCGAGCTCGAAGAAACGGAGCGGCAGGTCGCGATAGCTCCGGAGCTGGGATTTATAGATCATCATATGGGCGAGACAGTTCATCGGCTTGATGCCGTACCCCTGCCCGTCCACCTCGGTAAAATACATGTTTTCGCGGTAGTTGTCGTAATGACCGGAGCGTTGCCAGAGTTCAGTCTTCAGGATCTGCGGGCCGAGTACGATGTCGTAGCCACGCTTCAGATGTTCCTTACGCTCAAAATCTTCCAGCACGGTCCGGAGCATGGCCCCCTTAGGATGCCAGATCACCAGCCCCGCACCCACCTCATCGGAGAAGGAGAAAAGGTCGAGCTCTTTCCCCAGCTTCCGGTGGTCCCGGCGCTTGGCCTCATCGAGGCGCTCCAGGTAATCATCCAGCTCTTTCTTGGTGGCAAAGGCAGTGCCGTAAATGCGCTGCAGCATCCGATTTTTTTCATCGCCACGCCAGTAGGCACCGGCGATGGAAGTTAGCTTGAACGCCTTGCAATACGAGGTAGCAGGCAGGTGCGGTCCACGGCAAAGGTCGACAAAATCCCCCTGCCGGTAGAGGGAAACCGTCGCCACGTCAAGTGCCTCGATCAGCTCGACCTTGTACTTCTCTCCCATCGACTGGAAAAGTTTAACAGCTTCCGCTTTCGGCAGCACCTGACGGGAGAGCTTGAGGTCGGCCTTAGCCAACTCCGCCATCTTTGCCTCGATCTTCGTCAGGTCGTCCGGGGTGAAGGGGGTCTCGGCATCAAAATCGTAGTAAAAGCCGGTTTCGATGGCCGGACCGATGGTCACCTTGACCTGCGGAAAAAGACTCTGTACCGCCTGGGCCATCAGATGCGAGGTAGAATGCCGGATGATCTCCAGCGCCTCCGGACTCTTCTCGGTGATGATCTCTACCCGGGCACCCTCTGTCAGGGGTGTAGTAAGGTCAACAGCCTCACCGTTAATCTTGCCGGCAAGGGCCGCCTTGGCCAGACCCGCGCCGATGGAAGCCGCCAGGTCGTATACGGTTGCCCCCTCTTGCAGGAGCCTTGTCGAACCATCCGGAAGCGTCACCTTCATGTCGCTCATCAGTCGCCCCTTAACAGAAAGAGGCATCGAACCTCGATGCCTCCGTCGAAACGTTACCTGCGGGTTTTAAATGGTAGGCGCGGGCGGTTTCGAACCGCCGACCCCTAGCGTGTCGAGCTAGTGCTCTACCCCTGAGCTACGCGCCTGCATCAAAACGGAGTATATTTATCAGGTTGGCAGAAGATTGTCAAGGGATTTGTTTATTTTGTCACGACAAACATGTCACTGGTAGTCTTCACCGAGCCGTCTTTATCGATGAAAAACTCGCCGCCGTAGGGGTCCTTGGGGATATGAGCAATGATTCCCCGTGCCTGCAACTGTTTCAGGTCACGCGGAAGTTTGCCATATTTGCCCAGGTAAACCTCCATGGCCTGTTCCAGTGCGAGGACGTCTTGCAGGATTTCCAGCCTGATTTCCAGATCCCTTCGGGTTATCTTGTCCTTTGTCTTCTTGAGGGTTTCCTGAATGAAAACAATGGCGATTTTTGTCCTATTCCCTTTGTACGCCAGACGGACCGCAAGTGTCTCCATCATAGGAGGCGCATCAGGCCTTTTTGCCGCTTCCATGAGATATTCCGAGGCAAGGGCATTATCATGGAGAAAGTAGAACTCGTTGAAACCCATGAAAAACGGGAGCATCCAGTCCCACTCTCGGGAGCGGCTACCCTTGGCAAGAAGTGTATTTGCCTCCTTTACCATCCGGGCCTCCCAGGTGAAGTTGGCATTGGCAAAGTAATAGGGGTCCAAAAAATAGGGATCAAGGTCGGTAGCGGCGTTCAAGACGTCATACATCCAGAGCCACTCCTCCTTTTTAATCCTTGGACGCTCGGTCCGATCAAGGGTCCCGCCGTAAAAGGTCAGTGCTTTCAAGAAAAGATAATCTGACATTAGTTCGTCAAATTCAAGAGAAGTGATCTTCAGTAGTGCCGAGGGAAGCACGTATGAAACGCCCCTGTCCCGCAATTGTGCTTTTTTATAGGATGCAACCGTGGAGAGAGACACCAGATACAACGGCAGCAGCATAATCACTATGATCAACGGATATAATCGACGCATCAGGGGAATTCCCGTTTAGCAAAGATAGCACAGGTCAAGGTGATGATGATAGCTGTATAGACCAGACCATAGAGTGTTGTCCAGCAGATGAAGGGAAATGAGAGCATCAGACCATGTGCGGCTTGAATTTTGATATCAAAGAAAGATAGATTGGGGAAAATATAATAGGCAGTCTGTACCACCTTGATCGTAACTGGAGACGGATCAATTCCTGCTGCCTTGGGCGCTTCAACCAATGCCTTAACGTCACTTAGGGAGTTGCCAATTAAATAACTCACTACAGTCAATACCAGCGTGATAAACGAAGTGGAGGTAATAGACGCGAACAGGAAACTCAAGGCTGAAAGAAGGGTGAGCGAAAGCACAATGAACACGAGGGCCAAGATAAACATCATCCAGGAAAACCGCTGGAAATAAGCCGGATACATGCTATTTAACATGAATACCGACGCTGCGGCAAAACAGCCCTGAATAACATTGGAGACGATTATCAGGGCTACCATACCCAGAAATTTTCCAACGATATAATGGGTGCGGGAAATCGGCCTGGCGAGCACCATGTAGATGGTTTTTTTGTCCAAGTCCTTGGCCATCAGGTTTATCCCAACGAAGAGAACGAGTAACAGTCCGGAAAAAGAGACCGTCGAAAGGGCAATATCGACGGCTACCTTCCCCACCTCGCGCATGATTATCTCACAGATAAGAAAATTCGCGGTCAGCATCAATAGCGACAGGATGATAATGCCATAGACAGCCCTGTTGCGAATGCCTTCCTTGAACGTAATTACTGCGACAGGAAAAATCGGTTTCATAGGTTACAGGACCTCCTTCTGACCAGTCTTGGCCACTTCCCGCAAAAACAGATCCTCAAGAGTTTCACCTACAGTCAACAGACTGTCCAGCCTCCCCTCAAGCCTCAGTCTACCGCCGACGATGATGCCGACCCGATCACAAAACCGCTCCACATCGCTAAGGATATGGGATGAAAAAAATACCGTTTTTCCGAGCCCCTTAAGTTCCAGGATAATATCCCCGACCATCTTCCGACCAAGTGGATCGAGTCCGCTCATCGGTTCGTCCAGGATCACCACCTTGGGATCATTAATCAAGGCCAGGGCCAACCCGGCCCGCTGCACCATCCCCTTGGAATAGGTCCGCAAAGGTCTTTTGCGCGCATGATCCAGACTGACCTTGGCCAGCAACAGATCAGTACGCTGCAATATCTCCTTCTTTTCCATTCCGGAGGCCCGTCCGCCGAACATGAGCAGCTCTTCGGCGGTCAGGTAATCATAAAAGTAGGGGTTTTCAGGAAGAAAACCAATTGACCGGCGAACCTCGCGATTGCCGGCATCCACGCCTGCAATCAGGACCTGTCCGGTATCAGGAAAAATCAGGTTGATCAGCAGCTTGATCGCTGTCGATTTTCCAGCCCCATTGGGGCCAAGAAAGCCGAAAACCTCGCCCTGTGCTACCTCCAGAGAAATATCCTGGAGCGCCTGAACCCTCCTGCCACTGATGCCTTCCTTGAATGCCTTTGAAATGCCGCTGAAGGTTATTATTGTGTCCATAACTGTTTCCGACCGCCCAGATGTAGATGATTATATTAATCCATGGAGAATATTATAGCAAAAGGCCGGGAATCTCCCGGCCTTTTGCTACCCAAATACAACAAGTATTTGCTTACAGTGGAGTCCAAGTGGCAGTCGGAACGCCACCACCAGCCAAAGTAGCCGTGATTTCCTGGCCGATGGCAGGGGCAGCAAGTCCCGTTGCCGGAATACCAAGCACGGTGGTCATGGCCACATTGCCCCATATATCGTTTTGAACATAATAGACGGCAGTTCCTTCGGCCTCTGTTGCGAAAACCCTGGTGCCGCCCAGATGTTTCGAAACCATCGTGTATGAATTAGAGGTGAAGGAGGTGGCGTCTTCGGCCATATTCGAAGAAGAAAAATAAACCTTGTTGGAAAGACCGAGACCGACACCCCAAGCAAGTGAGGCGGTAGGTGGCGAGGTGGCAGGGTCGGGGCGGGGACCGGAAACCATAGTGCCCGGCACGAAAGCTGAAGAAGCCGTGGTCGGTCCAAACAGGATCGCACCTGCGCCGGTAGTTTTGGTGGCAGCCGTGAGAAGAACAGCACCAGCACCTGCCCCCCCCTCGGATTTGCCGTAGGACTGGTTATCGGCAAACGCCGATTCCTGAACCGTCTTGGCATTTTTAATGTCGGCGTTGGCAGCCGTGTTCATGCCTTTCTGACGGTAAGCGCCGAACTGCGGGATTGCAATGGCCGCCAGGATGCCGATGATCGCAACGACGA
>JANXYN010000165.1 GCA_025356035.1 Geobacteraceae bacterium | reverse complement strand
GCCCACGAAATCAACAATCCGCTGACCGGTATCATGGTGTATTCGTCCCTCATGATCGAGAATCCTAAACTGGACCCGGCTCTGAAGAATGACCTGGCAACCATCGTCCGCGAGACCCAGCGTTGCGCCCAGATCGTCAGGGGGCTCCTCGATTTCTCCCGGGAAACGATCCCGCAGAAGGAGCCGGCATCCCTCAACGAGATCATGGAAGTAACCCTCGCCCTGGTGGGGAATCAAGCACTTTTCCATGACGTCACCATCAGCAAGGAATATGCTTCCCGCATGCCGAAAATCCCGGTGGACCCCAACCAGATCGAACAGGTATTTGTCAATATCCTGCTCAACGCCAGCCAGGCCATGGAAGGAAATGGTCAGCTGCAGATCAGGACCGGACTCACCGCGGACCAGCTGGCTGCGTTTGTCAGTATCACCGATACCGGCTGCGGGATCAGCGAGGAGCATCTGGGAAAGATTTTCGATCCCTTTTTCAGCACCAAGGAAACCAGGGGGACGGGTCTAGGGCTGGCAGTATCGTATGGTATCATCGAAAATCATGGGGGGAAGATCGAGGTGCAGAGTGTGGTAGGGAAGGGGTCAACGTTCACCGTCAGGCTGCCGCTCAGCACCGATGTGCAGCTGCAAATACCCCAACCCGACAACCTGTAGGGAGCCGGCTGCCACCGGACACACTTGACGGCCGTAGGGGGGGCTTTTCCTGCAGTATTCACGACGGACTAGCCGCTGGTCTGACCCCGGGCCGAGATCCCGAGTTTTTTCAGGAGCGCCTGAAAATTCGGCCGCAACATGCCGGTTTCTTCAGCCGCCCGCGAGATATTCCAGTTGTTTTTTTTCAGGGCCTGTAGGACAAAAGCCTTTTCCACCGGCTCCACCGCCCGTTCGCGCAGGTAGCGCTTGGTTTCTTTCAGCTCTTCGGCGCTCTGGGGCACAAAACCTGCCTGCTCACCACCTGCAAACTCTTCCTTTACCTGCAGCTCCAGGTCATCCATCTGGACCATTTCACTCTGCGCCAGCACCACTGCCCGCTCGATGACATTCTCTAGCTCCCGGACATTGCCGGGATATGCATAACCCTCCAGCAGCGCCTGGGCATCTGGGGCTATCCCCTTGATCTCCTTGCCGATCTCGTCGGCGAATTTCCGCAGGAAGTGCCGGATCAGCAATGGCAAATCACCCTTCCGGTCACGGAGCGGCGGTAGGTCAATCGGAATTATGTTGAGCCGGAAAAACAGGTCTTCCCGAAAACGCCCCTCCGTCACCAGGGTTCGAAGATTCCGGTTGGTGGCCACTACCAGCCGAATATCTATGGGCACTGGCTGGGTCCCGCCAATGGGGGTTACCACACGCTCCTGGAGCACTCTCAGCAGCTTCGCCTGGGTAGTAAGGCTGATGTTGGCAATTTCGTCGAGAAACAGGGTGCCGCCGTCGGCTACTTTGAACAGGCCGGTTTTGCTCTGGATGGCACCGGTAAACGACCCCTTGATGTGGCCAAACAGTTCGCTCTCCAGCAGGTTTTCCACGAGCGAGGTACAATCCACCGCCACAAATGGCCGGTCGCGGCGGCTGCTGTTGTGATGGATTGCCTGGGCCACGAGCTCCTTGCCGGTGCCGCTTTCGCCAAAGATCAGCACCGTGCTGTCGGTGGGTGCGACCTGCATGATCCGGCGGTAAATCTTCTGCATCTCGCAGCTTTCGCCGATGAACAGCTCAAACCCTTGCCGATCCTTGAGCTCCGCCGGCAAGCAGGCGTTCTCCGGCACGGCCACTTTCTGCGCGAGGGCGATCCGCACCTTGTCGATGAGCTGGGCGGGATTGAAGGGCTTGGCGATATATTCGACCGCGCCCTTCTTCATCGCCTCCACGGCGTTGTCAACAGTGGCGTAACCGGTAATGATAATAACCGGCACCTCCAGCTGCAAGGTTTTGATGGCGCCAAGGACTTCCAGGCCACTCATCCCGGGCATCTTCAGGTCGGTGATGACCAGGTCAAATTGTTCCTGCTGCATTCTCTGGATGGCAAGATGGCCTCTTGCAACGGTTTCCGTCTGGAACCCCTCGTTTTCAAGAATCCGCCGGATGGCGTCCCTGATCACTACCTCGTCATCCACCACCAGAATCTTGGTCATTTGCATCACCCCCCCACCCTGGTCCCACTTGTCCCGTCGCAGCCGGCCTACCGTTGTGCACTTTAAAAAAATACCGCAGCTGGACAATTAAGTCAAATCAATTAAACTTTACTAGGATGCAACTCCCCACCCGGCTCGGTCGGCACCGCACTTGATGTATATTTATTTTATACAGCTGCGTAACGTCCAACATGCAAAATTTCAGCCACAATTTCAAGGCATTGACTGAGCGGTTGCGGATTTTCTGTGAGCTCGCCGCATATGCCCGTTATACAGCTACGCAGTTGCTTGCCGCTTTTACCTTGTCTGTTAACGCGAAAAAGTGAGCCATATCGCATCATTGGGGACAATTTATTGATACTGACTAATCGTGGCATGGCACCTGCATCAGAAATATGCAGAGGTGACCATTATGTTAGGACTACTTATAGCCGATAAGGATCTGGAGTCCCGCAAGCAGATGGCTGATATGTTTGTCGAAGCCGGCTACAACGTTATGGTAACGAGTTCTGCCGCCAACGCCCTGGCCGGGATTCTAAGAAAAACCGCCCAGGTCGTCCTGCTCGGCAGTGAGTTTGACGACCTGCCAGCAGTAGATCTGATTCCCCTGTTGAAAAAATGCAACCGCAAACTGACCATCATTCTGGTTTCCGATGAAGTTCCACTGCCGCAGATGCGCAAGGCACGCCGGGAAGGGATCTTTTATCACGCCCTGAAGCCATCCGGTGCCGAGGATCGTGAAGAGATCCGCCAAGCAGTGCAGTGTGCCTTTGCCAGTATCATCAATAATCGGGAAGTACGGAATAACAGCTAAGTCCAAGGAGGACACCATGAAAACAACACCGACCGTGATGGGGCTAATGGCTATTCTGGCAGGAAGCTTTTCCGCAGCTTATGCAGCGACGGGAGGAAGGGAGGACAACAGCGGTATTTTTGTCTGGGTATTCCTCGGCTTCTGCGCACTCATCGTGGTTGCGCAGCTGATTCCCGCCCTGTTGTTGATGTTCGGCCTGGTAAAAGGAGTCAGCAAGGAGCGCGAACTGGCCAAAGAACCTGCTCCTGAATGAACCAATGGCGCGCAGGGGGCTTCCCGCTGCGCGCTTTTTTTGTCCACAGCGATCACTCAAGGAGGAAAGAACCGCCATGTGCAATGCCCGTTATCTGCTCCTGCTTTGTCTGCTGGCAGGCATCACCGGCCTAAGCGATGCCGCCCGTGCCGCCCACAATGAATCTTGTCTTGGCTGTCATGGGGAAAAGGCAATCGTCAACCGTGGCGGCAGCCGTCTTTATCTGGATCCGGCCAGATTCGCCGGCACTTCCCATGCTGTGATCGGTTGCAACTCCTGCCACGCCAAGGTAGCAGCAAGCCACCCCGCCGACGGGATCAGACCAAGCCGGGCCAGTTGCCGGGATTGTCACGCCCCGGTGCAGCAAGAGTACGGCAATAGCCTCCATGCCGACAAAGCTGACTGCGTCGACTGCCACAATCCGCACGCGGCCCGAAACCATGCTACGGTCTCCGGACGTGACATTAATGAGCAGTGCGCCAAATGCCACGAACATGGCCAGATCGTCGGCAGCCATGCAAAATGGCTTCCCCAGACCTCCCTGCACCTCGACGCCCTCCCCTGCATCACCTGTCACACCGGTTCCCAGAATTACTACATTACTATGTACATCACCATCAAGGGGAATGACTCACCCACCGGCGACTTTAGACTGGCGACCCATGAGGAGTTGGCCAGAATAGCCCCTGGCAGGCAGTTTGTTGCGCTGTTGGACAGCAATGGTGACGGCAAGATCTCTCTCCAGGAACTGCGGAAGTTTAATAAAGGCGCCGCTGACATGCGACTCTGGGGGATGATGATGCCGGAAGTTATGACCCACAGCTTTCAGATCCTTGACAACCGCTGGGACTGCACTTTTTGCCACTCTTCCGGGCCCAAGGCAATGCAGACCAGCTATCTGGCCATTCCCGAGAAGGATGGCCGCTATAACAGACTGACTGTGGAAAAGGGGGCAATTCTTGACCTGCTCTACGGCACACCGGACTTTTACATGATGGGCGCCACCAGAAGCCATACCCTCAGTGTCATTGGGCTTATGATCATTGGCGGCGGGCTACTCATGCCGATCGGCCATGGCACCCTGAGATTTCTCACCAGAAAAAACAGAAAGGAGCACTGATCATGAGCCAGCAGGAACAGATCTATCTTACCCCGATGCCAGTCCGGATCTGGCACTGGTTGAACGCCTTTGGCATCGTTACTCTCTGTATCACCGGCGCCCAGATCAGGTTCCCGGAGTTCGTCAATCTCTTCGGCACATACAAGGCAGCGATTCGGCTCCATAACACCGCTGGGGTCGTGGTTTCCATCTCGTTTGGCCTCTGGCTGTTCTACTACCTGTTCATCGCCAGGACCCTGGCGAAGATCTATATCCCGAGCCTGGATGACCTGAAGGAGGGGCTGTTCCGGCAGGGGGTCTATTACTTCTTCGCTTACTTCTTCGGCTATCCCAACCCCCACGAGGCCACCCCGGACAACAAGTTCAATCCGCTGCAGAAGGCAGCTTACCTGATGATCATGCTGGTGCTGCTGCCGTTGGTGATCGCCTCCGGAATACTCCTCATGAATGTTGACCCCCTGCGGGGGTGGATTATTCTGCTTGGTGGGCTGAAGCTGCTGGTGGGGAGCCATTTCCTCATCGCGTGCATGTTCTGCGCCTTTCTCTTTACCCACATCTACCTGGCAACACTCGGCCACACCCCCTTTGCCCATTTCAAGCCCATGTGGACCGGCTGGGAAAAGGTGGAGCACAGCGGAGAACAGAAGTAAGGGCGGAACATCTGCCATGTTGCGAAGCTTGAGTAGACTACGATGACAGGAGACTCCGATGAAATTTCGCGCCAAACTCGCCTGCATGCTGGCAGTTTTATGTACCGCAACCATTGCCGGCACCGTGGAAATTAAAGACATCACCTTCACTACCAAGGGTGCCGGCAAGGCCG